>NZ_JBEXSH010000282.1:0-9822 GCF_040613555.1 Streptomyces sp. NPDC006265 | reverse complement strand
GCCTCGGCAAGGAGCCCGGGCTCGGCAAGGAAGGGACGACCGCAGGTGGCTGAGCACGACTCCGACCGCGAGGGCCGGGAGCCGGACGAGAAGGGCGTCCCCTTCGACGAGGAGGCCGCCTGGGCGGCGATCGTCGCCGGGTACGGCGAGGAGCCGCCGGACCCGCCGGGCGCCAAGCCGTTCAAGTCGATCGAGGACCTGGCCCTGCCGGCGACCGGGCCCAACGAGGCCGGGATCGACGGCGGCCGGGGCGATACGGCCGTGAAGTCCGGGGACTCCGTCAAGCCCACCGAGCCGCAGGAGGCCGAGGGTCCCGGGGACGGGCCGGTGAAGCCCCTGGGCGGCTCGGTCTCCTTCGCGCCCGGCGTCGGCCCACGCGACTACTCCACGCCCGAGCCCGCCGAGGACGACTTCGACGAGGACGACGAGGGCCACTTCGTGCCCCCGGAGCCGCCTCCGCTGCCCGACGGCGACCCGACCTCGAAGTTCGCCTGGCTCGGCGTGCTCGGCGGTCCGGTGCTGCTCCTGCTGGCCGTGCTGCTCGGCTGGGACATGACCTGGTGGCTGACCACGCTGGGGATCGGCGGGTTCCTCGGCGGGTTCGCGACGCTGGTGATGCGCATGCGGACGGACGACGAGGAGGACGACCCCGGGCGGGGTGCGGTCGTCTAGGACGCCGGGACTCTGAGGGCGGCCAGGACGGGAAGGTGGTCCGTGGCCGCCCTCAGGTCGTCGTCGGACACCCCCGGCTGCCCGGTCGGCACGCCGCAGCCCAGCACCTCGATGCCGCTGGTCGCGAAGATCGCGTCGATGCGCTGGTAGGGGTCGGCGGGGGTCCAGGTGTGCTCGCCGCCCCAGGGGGCCGCGGCCCGGCAGTCGGTCAGCCGGCCGGCCAGCCGGCGGAAGGCCGGGCCCTCGGGGCGTTCATTGAGGTCGCCGCCGGCGATCGCGTGCTCCACACCCAGGCCGGCGAGCCGGTCCAGGAGCATGCCGGACTGCTCGCAGCGCTCGTCCTTCTGGAGGGACAGATGGCAGCTGAGCACGCCGAGGCGGGCGCCGGCGAACCGCAGGACCGCGGTGGCGAAGCCGCGGCGGTGCAGCCCGGGGGTGGGGGGCAGGAGGATGTCCTCCGTGCGTTCGACGCCCGCGCGGAGCGAGCTGAGGATGGCCGGTCCCGTGGTGGTCGCGCCGCCGGTGACGATCACGAGGTCGGAGGCGAGGGCCAGGCGGGCGAGTTTCTTGCGCCAGCGGAAGAAGCGGGGGGCTTCCTGGACGAGGACGAGGTCCGGCTCGCAGGCCCTGATGACGCGGGCCAAGGCGCCGGTGTCGTCGCGCATGGAGCGGATGTTGTAGCTGAGGACCCTGATGACCGCGGAACCGTCGGGTTCCGTACGGGAGTTGGGGAGCAGCGGCATGTGATCAATTTACGCGTAACAGGTCGGGGCGCGGGGTTGGGCGCGAGTGCCGGTTGTTCGTGGCTTGTCGCGCCCACGCGGCGGAGCCGCACAGTGATACAGCCCCGCGCCCCTGAGGCGCGTCTCCCGGGGGCGTTTACATGATCGGGTCGGGTTCCCTCGCCAAGTCCGCCGCGCCCACCAGGCCTGCCTTGTTGCCCAGTTCCGCCGCGCGGACCTCGGCCACCGGACGCCAGTTGCCGCCGACCAGCCAGCGCTTGTAGGACTTGCGGATCGGGCCGAGGACCAGTTCGCCCTCGTCGGAGAGGCCGCCGCCCACGATGAACGCGGAGGGGTCGAAGAGGGAGGCCAGGTCGGCGAGGCCCGCGCCGGCCCAGCGGGCCAGTTCGCGGTAGGAGTCGACGGCCACCCGGTCGCCCTGGCGGGCGGCCATGGAGATGTGCTTGCCCTCGATGCCGTCGGGCGTGCCGTTGCCGAGGCCGAGCAGGATCTCGGCGTTCTCGGGGGTGGCGTTGGCGCGCTGCTTGGCGTACCTCACCAGCGCCCGGCCCGAGGCGTACTGCTCCCAGCAGCCCTGTGAACCGCAGCCGCACAGCAGGCCGTCCGGCACCATGCGGATGTGGCCGAACTCGGCGGCCACGCCGAAGTGTCCGCGGCGCAGCTTGTTGCCGATGATGATGCCGCCACCGAGGCCGGTGCCGAGCGTGATGCAGATGACGTTGCGGTGGCCCTTGCCGGCACCGAACTTGTACTCGCCCCACGCCGCGGCGTTCGCGTCGTTCTCCACGACCACCGGGAGACCCACGCGCGCCTCGACCTTTTCCTTGAGCGGCTCGTTGCGCCAGTGGATGTTGGGCGCGAAGTAGACCTCGGAGCGCTGCCGGTTCACGTAGCCGGCGGCACCGATGCCCACGCCGACGATGTCGTGACCGACGCGTGCGCCGTCCACCGCCGAGGCGATGGCGTCCACGATGCCCTCAGCCGTGCCCGGGGTCGGCACCTTGTGGGTCGAGAGGATGTTGCCTTCCTCATCGACCACGCCGGCCGCGATCTTCGTGCCGCCGATGTCGACGCCGATGGTGAGTCCCATGAATCCCTCAGTTTCGGTCGAGCCCCGCTACGGCCAACGGTACCCGAGCCCTGCCCTCGGGTTCGCTGTCGTCCGCACGGTGGGCACCCCGGGCGGCCCCACGGGGGTCGCCGCTCGGCCGGGGCCGGGGACTCAGTCCAGGTCGATGCGCTCCCCGGGGCCGGTGTCGTCGCCGCCGTCCCGGCGTCCGTCCTGGTCACGGGGGTCGCCCTGGTCGTCGCGGCCGGTCCAGCGCCGCTCCTGGGCCTGCACGGCGGACCGGTAGGCCGCGAGCAGCTCGTTCCCGGCCGCCGCCAGGTGGTCGAAGACGTCCGGATTGCGTTCGATGACGGGTTCGACGGCGTCCTTGGCCTGCTGGACGACCTGTCGAACGACCTGCTGGGCGGCGGGCCCCGCGACCGCGCCGAGCAGCGGGGACTGGACGCCGGACAGTTTCTCCGCGACGGCGTCGACGAGCTTCTTCAGTTCCTCGGCGGCGGACCCCGGGGACGTGCCGTACTCGGCGCGGCGGCGGGTCTTCTCCGCCTGGAGGTCCTCGGCGCACGCGGTCGCCCAGGCATCGGCGTCGCTCGCCCGCACCTCGTCCGCGGCCTCTTCGCGGGCGGCGTCGGACGGGGGGAGCTCTTCGCTCATGACGGACTCCTGACTACGGTTCGTCCCTACGACGTTACCCGAACGGGCGTACCGGGTTCACGGACCGGGACCGCCGTTTTCGCCCGGTTGCGCCCCTCCGCCTCACCGGCCCTGCGGCCACAGCTTCGGGTCGGGCGCGAAGCGGATCCGCAGCTCGCCGTCGCGCAGGGCGGCTCCGTCGACGGTGCAGCGGCGCAGCACGGAGGGCAGCGGGACGACCCGGCGGAACCGCCCCGCCGTGACGACGAGTTCGTCGCCGCGCCGGACGAGGTCCAGTTCCTCGCGTATGGCGCCGGGCAGCGGGATCATCCAGACGAGCACGCCGTCCTCGCCGAGCCGGTCGGTCACCGGCCAGTCGGCGGCGGGGGCGGCGGGTGCGACGCCGGGCACGGCGAGGGCGGTGAGGTCGTCGGTGCCGCGCGGGTCGTGTCCGAGGTGGGCGACGGTGCGGACGTCGTACGACTCCCGCCACTCCTCCAGCGTCTTGCGCTGCTGGGCGACCGGCCCGGCGAGCCAGGTGTCCGCGGATGCCTCGGGCAGGACACGGTTGGCGACCACGACGTCGGTGGCGAGACCGCGCAGGGCGAGGCCGAGGCCGGCGGTGCGCAGCGCGTCGGAACCGGCCGGGCCGGGCTCGGCGACCAGCCGTACGACGGTGCCGCGGTCGGCGACGACCGCCTCGACGGCGGCCAGTTCCAGGTCCCAGCGGGCCGCCGTCTCGTAGAGCCACTCGGCGGGCATGGGGACGCCGGCGAGGCGGCCGAGGACGGGGCGCAGGGCACGGGCGGCCTGCCGTTCGGGCGGGAGGAGGCGGCGCAGATAGCGGCGGAGTTCCTCGGGCAGGGCAAGCAGGGCGAGGGCCTGCGGGGCCGGGGGGAGGTCGACGACGAGGGTGTCGTACTTCTCGGACAGCGCGGCATCCCGAAGGGCGCGCAGCAGGGCGAGTTCCTCGGCGCCGGGCAGGGGGGTGAGTTCCTCGGGGTCGA
Source organism: Streptomyces sp. NPDC006265 (assembly GCF_040613555.1). Lineage (NCBI taxonomy): Bacteria > Bacillati > Actinomycetota > Actinomycetes > Kitasatosporales > Streptomycetaceae > Streptomyces > Streptomyces sp. NPDC006265. The sequence continues at coordinate 5,698 of NZ_JBEXSH010000282.1, read as the reverse complement.
GGCGGGAGGCGCCGAGCAGGTCCAGGGCGGAGGAGGCGCGGTCCTGGAGGGCGATGAGGTCCCTGCGGAAGTCCTGGGCGGCGTCGGGGCGCCAGGCGGTGAGGTGCGGGGCGGCCCGGACCGGGGCCGGGCCGGTCGTCACCCCCAGGGCGGCACCGAGACTGTCCGTGCGGTCGGTGCCGAGGACGAGGGTGCGGGTGCCCTCGGCCGCCGCGGCCAGGGCGGTCGCGGCCGCGAGGGTGGTACGACCGCTGCCGCCGGGGCCGGTGATCAGGATGGTGCGCATGGGGCTGAACGGTACCGGGAGTCGCCGGAGCACCCGGCTCTGACGCCGGGTGGCTGCGCGGCCAGGGCTACTTGCCCGCTTCGACCCGCTTCTTCAGCCCGGCCAGCGCCCGGTCGATGATGACCTTCTCGGCCTTGCGCTTGATCATGCCGAGCATGGGGATCTTCACGTCGACGGTCAGGACGTACGTGACCTCCGTGCCGCCCGCACCGGCCGGCTTGAGGATGTAGGAGCCGTCGAGGGACCGGAGCATCTGGGACTTCACCAGCGTCCAGGACACCTCGTTCTCGCCGGTCCAGGTGTAGCCGAGGACCTGGTCGTCCTTGATCGCGCCCGCGTCCATGACGAGGCGGACCTGCTCGGCGCGGCCCTGGGCGTCGGTCTTCAGGACCTCGGCCTCCTTCACCTCGCCGGTCCAGTCCGGGTAGCGGGCGAAATCGGAGATGACCGCCATGACGTCGGCCGGGGCCGCCTCGATGGTGATGCTCGAGCTGGTGTGTTCCGCCATCGCCGTGGCTCCTCCAGATGCGGGCCGGTATGAGGTCGTGCGCACGTGCGTGCAGCGTGAAGGCTACCGCGCACGGGACCCGCGGATCTCACCCGACCTGGGGCATCCTCACCACTCCAGTGCCCAGGGCGTTCCGGTCGACGCGAAGTGCCCCACGTTCACGCACTCGGTCGCCCCGATCCGCATCCTCTTCACCAGCGGCTGGTGGACGTGCCCGAAGAGGGAATAGCGGGGCCGGGTGCGGCGGATGGCGTCCAGCAGAGCGCGGCTGCCGCGCTCGAAGCGGCGGGCGACGGTGTCGTAGACCAGCTCGGGGACCTCGGGCGGGATGTGCGTGCAGAGCACGTCGACCTCGCCCACGGCCTCGACCTTCGCCGCGTACTCCTCGTCGCTGATCTCGTACGGCGTCCGCATCGGTGTGCGCAGGCCACCGCCGACGAAGCCGAAGACCAGGCCACCGATCTCGACGCGCTCGCCGTCGAGGACGGTCGTGCCGGGGCCCGCGTACTCCCGCCACAGGGGCGGCATGTCGACGTTGCCGTAGGTGGCGTACGTAGGAATGGGGAACGCGGCGAACAGCTCGGCGTACTGCTTGCGCACCGCCTCCTCGATCACCGTGGCGCGGTCCCCCTGAAGGCCGGCCCACAGCGAGGCCCCGAGCACCCGGGCCTCCTCGAAACGGCGGGCGGTGCGCAGCGCGACGATGCGGTCGGCGTTCTCGACGCCGAACAGGTCGGGGAAGATGCCGCGGGAGTGGTCGGCGTAGTCGAGGAAGAGGACGAGGTCGCCCAGGCATATCAGCGCGTCCGCGCCCTCACCGGCCCTGGCCAGGTCGCGGGCATTGCCGTGCACGTCGCTCACCACGTGTACGCGCGTCCGATGGTTTCGGGCTGGTGTGGGTGCCATGACGATCAAGCGTAAGCGTGTGCGGCAGACGTGAACAGTGGCGGCCCTACCTGCGGTTACTGGCCAGTCAGTTAGTCCGTGGACTACTGTGCGCGAAGGAATACCCAACTGTGTGACGCAGCGAACATCTCGACGGGACCCCCTGTCGGAGAAGCCATACCGGCGGGTAACGTCCGGGCAGTCCAGTCGTGCTCTGCATTTCAACTAGCGAATGCCTGAGTACCTCCCCGAGCCTTGGACCGCACCGTCGCAGCACACACCGTCGTGGCGCCGGCGCCCTATGAGGAGCAGCAGTCTTGCGCGAGTTCAGCCTTCCGGCTTTGTACGAGGTCCCTGCGGACGGAAATCTGACCGACATCGTCCGCAGAAACGCCGCGCAGCACCCGGACGTCGCCGTCATCGCCCGCAAGATCGGTGGCAACTGGCAGGACGTCACGGCCACCGCGTTCCTCGCCGAGGTGCACACGGCCGCGAAGGGGCTGATCGCAGCCGGGGTCCAGCCGGGCGACCGGGTGGGCCTGATGTCCCGCACCCGCTACGAGTGGACGCTGCTGGACTTCGCGATCTGGAGCGCGGGCGCGGTGACCGTGCCGGTGTACGAGACCAGTTCGCCGGAGCAGGTGCAGTGGATCCTCGGCGACTCGGGCGCGACCGCGTGTGTCGTGGAGTCGGACGCCCACTCGGGCGCGATCGAGTCGGTGCGCGACCGGCTGCCGGCGCTCAAGCACGTGTGGCAGATCGAGGGCGGCGGCCTCGACGAGCTGGGCCGGCTCGGCCAGGACGTCACGGACGAGACGGTCGAGGAGCGCGGCTCGTTCGCCTAGGCCGACGACGCGGCGACCATCGTCTACACCTCGGGCACCACCGGCCGCCCCAAGGGCTGCGTGCTCAGCCACCGCAGCTTCTTCGCGGAGTGCGGCAACATCGTGGAGCGGCTGCGTCCGCTGTTCCGCACGGGCGAGTGCTCGGTGCTCCTGTTCCTGCCGCTCGCGCACGTCTTCGGCCGGCTGGTGCAGATCGCGCCCATGATGGCGCCGATCAAGCTCGGCTGCGTCCCCGACATCAAGAACCTCACCGACGAGCTGGCCGCGTTCCGCCCGACGCTGATCCTCGGTGTGCCGCGTGTCTTCGAGAAGGTCTACAACTCGGCGCGCGCCAAGGCGCAGGCCGACGGCAAGGGCAAGATCTTCGACAAGGCCGCCGACACCGCGATCGCCTACAGCAAGGCGCTGGACACCCCCTCGGGCCCGTCGCTCGGCCTGAGGATCAAGCACAAGACGTTCGACAAACTCGTCTACAGCAAACTCCGCGCGGTCCTCGGCGGCCGTGGCGAGTACGCCATCTCCGGCGGCGCCCCGCTCGGCGAGCGCCTCGGGCACTTCTTCCGCGGCATCGGCTTCACGGTCCTGGAGGGCTATGGCCTGACCGAGTCCTGCGCGGCCACCGCGTTCAACCCCTGGGACCGGCAGAAGATCGGCACGGTCGGCCAGCCGCTGCCCGGCTCGGTGGTGCGGATCGCCGACGACGGCGAGGTGCTGCTGCACGGCGAGCACCTGTTCAAGGAGTACTGGAACAATCCCGGCGCGACCGCGGAGGCGCTGGCCGACGGCTGGTTCCACACCGGTGACATCGGCACCCTCGACGAGGACGGCTATCTCAGGATCACCGGCCGTAAGAAGGAGATCATCGTCACCGCGGGCGGCAAGAACGTCGCCCCGGCCGTGATCGAGGACCGCATCCGGGCGCATGCCCTGGTCGCGGAGTGCATGGTGGTGGGCGACGGGCGGCCGTTCGTGGGCGCGCTGGTCACCATCGACGAGGAGTTCCTGGGCCGTTGGTGCGCGGACCACGGCAAGCCGGCGGGTGCCACCGCGGCGTCGCTGAGCGAGGACCCGGACCTGCTGGCCGCGATCCAGGCGGCGATCGACGACGGCAACGCCGCGGTGTCGAAGGCGGAATCGGTGCGGAAGTTCCGCATTCTGTCCTCCCAGTTCACGGAGGAGTCGGGCCACCTGACCCCTTCGCTGAAGCTGAAGCGGAACGTGGTGGCGAAGGACTACGCGCACGAGGTCGAGGCGATCTACGCCAAGTAGTGCGCGTGCGGCGTCATGGCGCGGTGTCCTCGGCGAGGACCCGCGCCATCGTGCGTTCGGCGAGCGCGGTGATGGTCACGAAGGGGTTCACCCCGAGCGACCCGGGCACGAGCGAGCCGTCGGTGACGTACAGCCGGGGATATCCCCTGACCCGCCCGTAGTCGTCCGTCGCCCTGCCCAGCACGCAGCCGCCGAGCGGGTGGTAGGTGAAGTCGTCGGCGAAGATCTTGCTCCGCGAACCGAACAGGTCGTAGCGGTAGATCGTCGCGTTGGCCGCGTTGATCCTGTCGAAGAGCTTCTTGGCCATGGCGACGGAGACCGCGGAGTGCGCGGCCGTCCAGCCCAGCCGCAACCGGCCCGAGCCGGTGTCGTAGGAGAAGGACGCCCGTTCCGGGTTCCTGGTGATCGCCAGGTAGAGGCTCACCCAGTGCTCCAGGCCCGTCGGCAGCGGGGCGATCTCGGCGAACACCGGGTTGGCGGTGTTGGCCCAGTCGTCGATGCCCATGACCGGCATGGTCGACTGGTTCGCGCCGACCGTGTCCCACAGGTGGTTGGCCCGGCCGAGCATCACGTTGCCGTTGGTGCCCCAGCCGGCGCCGACGCTGGGGTCGAGGCCGGGCAGGGTGCCCGTCTCGCGGGCCCGCAGCAGCAGTTCGGTGGTGCCGAGGCTACCGCCGCCCAGGAAGAGGTACGTGCAGCCGTACTCCTTGGTCTCGACGACCCGGCCGGTCTCGTCGACGCGGTCGGCGGTCAGGACGTAGGTGCCGTCCGGCGCGCGGCTGATCGCGCGCACCTTCTCCAAAGTGTGGAGGGTGACGTTGCCGGTGCCGAGCGCGGAGGCCAGGTAGGTCTTGTCGAGGCTGCGTTTGCCGTGGTTGTTGCCGTAGATGACCTCGCCGCCGAGCGCCGACTTCGGGGCGGTGCCGGCCGCCTCGCGCTGCATGTGACCGAAGTCGTAGACGCTCGGCACGAAGGTGGTCCGCAGACCGGCCTGCTCGGCGTGCTTGCGGGAGACGCGGGTGAAGCGGTACCACTCCGTCGACTCGAACCAGGCCGGGTCGACGGTGTTCACGCCGAGGGCGGCGCGGGCGCGCGGGAAGTACGTGCCGTACATCTCGTCGGCGTCGACGGTGGGGAACTGCTCGGCGAAGTACGACCGGGGCGGGGTGACCGCCATGCTCCCGTTCACCAGGGAGCCACCGCCGACGCCCCGTCCGACGTAGACGGACATCTGGTCGAAGTGCACGCGGTCCAGGACCCCGGGGTAGGGGTCGATGTCCCGGTTGACCACGTCCAGCCACAGGAAGCTGGACAGGGGGGCCTCGGTGCGGGTGCGGAACCACATGGACCGCTGGTCGGGTGCGCTGGTGGTGCAGAAGACCTTGCCGTCGGGGCCGGTGGTGTTCCAGAGGCGGCCCATCTCCAGGACGATCGTGCGGATGCCGGCCTGGCCGAGCCGGAGGGCGGCGACCGCTCCGCCGTAGCCGGAGCCGACGACGATCGCCGGGGTGGTGTCGACCGCGTCGGGCTGGGCGGCTCGGGCGCTTTCGAGGCCGATGCGGGTGAAGCCGAGGGTGGCTGCTGTCTGGAGGGCTGCCATGCCGAGGATCTGACGTCTTGTCAGCTGACGCTGCATCAGTTTTACTGTCATGCGCGCAGCATGTGCGGATTTTCGCGTTCCGCCTAGGGTCCGCGAGCCCTGCTCAGAGCAAAGCTTTGAGCCGCTCTGCGAGCAGGTCCCAGCGCCACTTCTCCTCGACCCACTCCCGGCCCCGCTCCCCCATCCTGCGGCGGAGCTCGGCGTCGCCGAGGCCCGGCGGCGCCCCGGCCAGCAGGCCGTCCACCTCGTCGTGCCGCACTCCGGTCGTCGACAGCACCCAGTCCAGCGCCGCCGTGCCGACCATC
>NZ_JBEXSH010000281.1:1195-9843 GCF_040613555.1 Streptomyces sp. NPDC006265 | reverse complement strand
GCGCCCGTCATCGAGTTACCCCCCCCCCGCACGCCGTTACACGGGTCCGCGCCCGGCGGGCGCCGACGCCTCACCGTCCGCCGCCCGCACGCGATGCCCCGCCTCGCCGCGGCGCGCCGCGTTTCCGAGGAGCACCCATGCCTTCCGACCGACTCCTGTCCGTCCTGACCTGCCCCCTGTGCCCGGCCTCCCTGCGGCGCACCGACGGCGCCCTGCGGTGCGCCGGCCGGCACACCTTCGACATCGCCCGCCACGGCTACGTCAGCCTGCTGACCGGCCACCGGCGGGCACCGAGCGCCGACTCCCCCGACATGGTCCGCAGCCGCGCCTCCTTCCTCGGCGCCGGGCACTACGACCCGCTCGCCCGCACCCTCGCGGAACTCGCCGCGGAACTGGCCCCGCCCGACGCCACCGTCCTGGACGCCGGGGCGGGCACCGGCCACTACCTCGGGGCCGTCCTGGACGCCCTCCCCGACGCCCTGGGGCTGGGACTGGACAGCTCCGTGCCCGCTCTGCGCGCGGCGGCCCGCGCGCATGCCCGGGCGGAGGCCGCCGGCTGGGACGTGTGGCGGCCCTGGCCCGTGCGCACCGGCTGCGCCGACCTCGTCCTCAACGTCTTCGCGCCCCGCAACGGTCCCGAGTTCCACCGCGTCCTCGGCCCGGACGGCGCGCTGCTCGTCGTCACCCCCACCGCCCGGCATCTGCGCGAACTGCGCTCCTGCACGGGGCTGCTGGCCGTCGACCCCGGAAAGGAGGACCGCCTGCGCCGGACCCTGGCGGCGCACTTCCGGCACGAGCGCACCGAACCGCTGGAGTACGCCATGAGTCTCACGGCCGGGGAGGTCGCCGCTCTGGTGGCCATGAGTCCGGCCGCGCATCACGTCGACGCCGCGCAACTGCGCGGCAGGGTCGAGCGGATGGCGGCGCCGGTGCGGGTGACCGCCTCGTTCGTCGTGTCGGTGCACGGGCCGCGCCGGCCGGTGCCACCTCCTAAGCGTCCTGTGTGAGTTCGTCCATGCGCCGCTGCTGGGCCGTGGTGAGCGTGTGCACCATGAGGGCGGCGGCCCCGGCCGCGGCCACGATCACCAGGTCGGCGGCGGCCAGGGGCAGGACGCCGCTGTAGGCACGGGCGATGACGTCGTCCGTGTCGTCGGCGTAGATGATCCCCACGCCGCCGGCCAGACCGGCCAGCCACAGGCCCCACCACCAGTTCACGACGGCGGGCAGCGGCCGCTCGGGGAAGACCGAGCGGTGGACGTCCGCGACGACGCCCCGGGGTATCCACAGGTTCACGACGGGCACGATCCAGCCCAGCCAGAGCCAGGGGTAGCCGTAGCGCGGGGCCGTGCCCGAGAGTGCCTTGGCGTTGTCCCGCACCTGATCCAGCCAGAACAGGAACGCGAGCACGCAGACGGCCGTGACGGCGCCGCCCACGGAGGCGACCAGGTGGTAGGAGTCCTCCAGCGCGTTCAGCGGACGGTGCACGCCACCGCCCTGGTCGGGCGGGCCGGAGGCCGGTTCCCCCGCGGCGGAGAGCCGGAGGTGCCAGACCGCACGGGCCGCCCAGGCGACTGCGGCCAGGGCGAGGGCCGCGATGGCGCAACGGGCCGCTCCCCGGGCGGGGCGCAGGACGGGCCCGGGGGCGGCCGGTGTGGAATTCTGTTCGATCACCCGGTCATCCTGCCGTACGCAGCTCCGCGGCCCGGCCCTCCTCGTCGAACCGCACCTCGAGGACGTCGTCGACGGCGTCCCGGTCGAGGGGGCCGAACACGTGCGGGAAGAGGGTGTCCCCGCGGACCCCGGGTGGCGGTGTGGGAGCCGCCGCCTCCCACTCCACCCTGGCGGTGAGCCGCGCCTCGTCCAGGGCGAGCACCAGCAGGGGCCCGGGCACGTCCCGGTAGAAGGCGTCGACGACGGCCAGCGTGGTCGCCTCGTCCGGGGAGCAGTGCACGAAGCCCTCCTCGGCGAGGGAGTCGGGCGCGTAGGCAGGGCCGGTGACGGTGGTCCAGACGGTGCGCGGTACGACGTGATAGATCATGGCCCCGTTATAGACGCCGACGGGCGCCCGTTGAGCCCCGGGAGCTCCAGGGCGGCGACGGTCCGCCGGGTCGCCTCGGCGATCAGGGTGTCGGAGGGCTCGGCGCCGTGGCCCGGCCGGTCGGTCATGACGGCCAGGACGAGCGGTGAACTGCGGGGCGGGTGGACGACCGCGATGTCGTTGGCCCGGCCGTAGTCGCCGGTGCCGGTCTTGTCGGCCACCTTCCAGGCCCCGGGGAGCCCGGCCCGGATGCGGCGGGCGCCGACGGCGGTGGCGTTGCGCGAGAGCCAGCCCATGAGGAGCCGGCGTTCGCGGACGGGCAGGGCACTGCCCAGGAGCAGCGTGCGGAAGTCGGTGGCGATCGCCTGCGGGGTGGTGGTGTCGGCGGGGTCGTCCGGCGGCACGTCGTGCAGTTCGGGCTCGTAGTGGTCCATCCGGCTCGTGGTGTCGCCGAGCCCGCGCAGGTAGGCGGTGAGCGCGGCGGGGCCGCCGATGTCGCGCATCAGGAGGTTGCCCGCCGTGCCGTCGCTGAAGCGGACGGCGGCGTCGCACAGTTCACGGAGGGTCATCCCGGTCGCGACGTGCTTGCCGGTGACGGGCGCGGTGGAGCGCAGGTCGGCCTCGGTGTACGTGACCCGACGGTTCAGGCCGCTCGCGGAGCGGCGATCCAGGACCGCCGCCGCGGCCAGCGCCTTGAACGTCGAGCAGAACGCGAAGCGTTCACCGGCCCGGTGCACGACCGTGGCCCCGGTACCGGTCGCGAGGGCGTAAACCCCGACGCGTGCGCCGTACTCGCGCTCCAGGTCCGCCAGCCGGGGGCGGCGGACGCCGGCCCTGCCGGACGGCGAACCGGTGGGCGTGGCGCTTCGCCGTCACGCGTCGTCGGCGGGGCGATCGTCCGTGCCGCAGGCGGAGAGCGGGGGCAGGGCAGCAGCGGCCAGAAGGGCACGGCGCGAGGGGGCGGTCCGGCCGGGGGTCGTGCTCCGGTCAGGGGTCATACGGCGGGCTCCTTCACGGCGGGCATGCAGGGGGCACGGGGGCCCAACTCGGCGGGCGCGCACGGGTCACGGGGGAGCACGCCGGGAGGGGGCGGTCCGGCCGGGAGTCATGCTCCGGTCAGGGCTCATGCCGCCCGTCGCCGAGCCGGTCGCCCAGGCTGATGAACGCCGTGTTGCAGGACTGGGTGAAGTCCCGCGGTCGGCGTCGTCGAGTACCCCTCGGGGGCCGCTACGCCGGCGCCGTCTTCACCCGCACGGCCCGCACCTCCGCGCTCCTGCCCGCCGCCGAGGCCGTCATCGGCACGGCGGCCCGGCTGGCCGTGGACGCCCTGCGCGCTCCCTGAGCGGCCGGCTCTCGCCCGGTCAGAGCTGGAACTCGGCGGGATTCACGCCCAACGCCGCACAGGCCTCGCGCAGGACCGTCGCCTCGGCCTGGGAGAAGTGGCCGTCCGCACCGGCGATGACCATGCCGGTCTGGATCACCGCCTTGGCCTCGGTGGGCTTCTTGGCGGTCTTGGCGATCTCCTGCATGGCCTCCGACTTGCCGTGCTGGAAGTTGGCGGTCAGCTGGTCCACATGCTTGTTGAAACGCGTGCGCAACTGCTCCGGCGGGAAGTTCTGCAGGACGTCGTTGCTGAGGATCATCGACTCGACCTGCTGGCGCTCGGCCGGATCCACATTCCCGTCGGCCGCCGCGACCAGGGCGCACATCGCCATGCTCGCGTCCCGGTACGCACCGCTCTTCAACTCGTTCTTCAACGACCCGAGCTGCGTCTTCAGCAGTCCGACCAGCTGGGCCTTGCCGCCCCCACCGGACCTCGTCCCACCGCTGCCGTGCCCACCGGTCGCCGTGCCCCGCCCGCCCTGCCCCTGCTGGAGAGCCTTGGCCTGGTCCTTGAGCCGGTCCCACACTGCCATTGACGTCACCTCGGTACTAGTAGGCCTCACCTGGCGCATCCGCTCACGCGCGCACACCCACCCAACGCACGACCCTCAGGCAAAGGTTCCGCAAAACGGCCCGTACGTCCAGGCTCGTCACTCCGGACGGCACCGTGAACTCCTGCTTCGCCGTCGTCGGGTTGAACAGCCGGCAGCCGGGGAAGCCCTGCGTCGGCGTGCAGGCCCGCCCGGCGAGCGCCGCGCTGCCGGCGGACGTCGCGGCCGACGCACCCGTCAGGGCGGTGCCGGCGGCCAGCGCCACGAAGGTCAGGGCCGCGGCGCCGCACCGGAATCCGGCGCGGCGCGACACGGCGGAACCGTGATGCATCAAGGAGACTCCCCAGCTCGTCACAAGCTCCCCCCAGGGAGCCATGAAGTGCTCGATCAGAATCGAACAGGAGCGGGCAGAGCTCCTGGCCCCTCGCCCCCGCCCCGTCACCGCGCACCGCGCCGCGCCGCTCCGCAAGCGGGAAGGCCGGTCCCGGCTCCCGAGCGGCACACGCGGGGACGCGACGGCCGGGGCCGGCCTTCCTCTGGGCGCAATCTGCCAGTCCCAGACCCACGGCGCCTCCCGGGAGGGCCCGAACGAGGACGGGCCGGGCGGGCCTGTGATGATGAGCGCATGTCGACCCTCGCCACGCTCGCGGTACTGGCCCTCGCCGCCATCCACTCCTACATCCTGGTGCTGGAGATGTTCCTGTGGACCACGCCGCGGGCCACGGCCGCCTTCGGCACCAGTGCCGAGTTCGCCGCCGGGACGAAGGCCCTGGCGGCCAACCAGGGCCTTTACAACGGCTTCCTCGCGGCCGGTCTGGTGTGGGGCGCGGTCGCCTCCGACCCGGTGGGCTCCCAGGTCTCGGTGTTCTTCCTGGTGTGCGTCGCGATCGCGGGGATCTACGGCGCCGCGACCGCCAGCCGGAAGATCATCTTCGTCCAGACCGTCCCGGCGCTGGCCGCTCTGGCCCTGGTACTGCTCGCGCGCTGAGTCAGACGCCCTGCGTGACGGCCCGGTCCATGAGCCGGCTCGCCTCCGCCTCCTCGGTGGCGGGCGGCACCACCAGCAGGTCCCAGCGGCCGCGGCCCGGGGCGAGCAGGCAGACGGTGTGCGGGGCGGTCGGCGAGTCCGTGCGCCCCACGTGCACCTCCTGGCCCGCGACGACCATCCGATCCGGGCAGGCCGGCCAGGTGTCCCCGTTGACGAGGACGCTGCCGATCCGGCCCCAGGCATCCGGCAGTCCGCCGAGCAGCCCGGGCAGTTCGGCGGCCAGGTCGTACGAGCGGGGCCACCACGCCCCGTCGATCCGGCGGGCCGTGCTGCCCCGCCGGGGCTGGTCCGCGATCCGTAGCCGGACTTCGGACGGCGCGGGGGCGGACGGCGGGTGTGAAGAGGCGGACGTCATCGAGGGGCTCCTGCTGCGGTGGGGGTGCGTGGCCACGAGGTGGCGAAGCCGCGAGCCCGGTGGGGAGAGGTACTGGGAGTGCGTGGAGCGCCGGGGCGAGACCGGTTCGGCCACCGGTTTGCGACATACCCTCGGTTCCTCCACGGTACCCCGCAGGGCGGTAGGAGGGCCCGGGCCACCCGCACCGCCCGCAGCCCGTCACAGGCCGTAGCGGCTCTTCAGATGGCGCCAGAAGTCACGCAGCATCCACGTGTCGAACTCGGTGATCTGCGTGGCGCTGCCCGCCTTCATCAGAAAGCAGCACTGGCCGGTCGGCGACCAGTCGTAGAAGTCGTCGAGGCCGAAGGTGTGGCCGACCTCGTGCAGGTAGATGTGGATGTTCTCCTGGTCCAGGGCGCCGGTGAAGTACTCCTGGCCCATGCGCTGGCCCCAGTCGCCGCCCGCGCCGCCCTGGAAGCCCTTGGTCAGCCACAGTGACTCGTCGTAGTGGCGGGCGGCGCCGCCCGGGCACTTGGAGTAGTTGCCGTCCTGGTGGAAGAAGCGCCCGCAGTCCGGGGCGCACTGCGGGGCGCCGCCGCCGTCCAGGATGCCGCTGTAGACGTCGACGGAGTTGTCGGTCCACTGGAGGGTGGAGCGGTTCTTCACGGCCCAGCCGACGATGTTGACCGGGACCGTGGTGTACGGCCAGGCGTTGTGGCCCTTGCCGTTCACCACCATCGCGGACATCCACGTGCCGAACTGCTTCTTCAGTGCCGCGTGGATCCGGTCGCGCAGGGCGGCGCTGACTGGGGCGTCGGACTCCCAGCGCACGCAGTAGTTGACGCTGCCCCGGTTGGCCATGACCTGGTCCCAGCCGTAGTTCCGGAAGCCGTACAGGTCCGGGTAGGTCGACGAGACGTGGTTCCACACCTCGTTCAGAGGCTGGGCGAGGTGCGCGGGCGGGTTCCACTCGTCGGCGGCCCGTGCCGTGCCGGACGCCGTACCGGACGTCATGCCGGACGCCATGCCGGGCGTGGCGAACGCGGCCGCCAGGACGGCGAGCACGGTGAGCAGCCGCGCGAGGTGTCTGCGCATGGTGATCTCCACGTGTGGGGGACGGGGTGTCACCGTGAGGTCGTCACCGGCGCGGCCCGGGTTGCCGCACATACCGAAGGGGCATTCCGGACGCTTTGTCGCATTTCGTCGGTGATACTTGGAGCATGAATACGGCAACGTATGCAGAACTGGCGGCGTCGTCAGATCACGTGGTCGCCGTGACCATCGCCTTCGTCGGCGGGCTCATCGTGGCCTGCGCGCTGATCTGGGCCGTGCGGGTCGGGATGCGGGTCATGGACACGGACACCCACCACCCCTCCCCGGAGGAGCAGCCGCACGTCCCGGACGGCGGGCCGGTCCGCGAGACGCGGGAGATGCGGGAGCCCGACGATATGCCGGTCGTGACGCGCGACGGGCAGCGGCTCATGCCCCATGAGCTCCACCATGCGAGCACCAGGACCGGAAAGGACCAGAAACCGCGCCGTTGGTCGCCCGGATCCAGTGGCTCCTTCGGCGGCGGCGGACTGGGCCGCACATGAGGCAATGAGGCCGTGAAGTTGTGAGGCCGTAGGGCCGTGGAGGACCAGGGAGGCGACATGGCTGCCCGCCACCGGACCCGCTGGGCCACGGGAGGGGCGGTGCTGGCACTCGCCCTGTCCGCCGTGCTCACCGGCTGCAGCGGTGACTACAGTCCCTCGGACGCCGCGAGCAAGGCGGAGTCCGCCGTGGGGTCGATCGCCTCGGGGGCCTCCGAGGCGGTCGAATCCGCCACGGCGGAGGCCGGGCGCCGCCTCGACGACATCCAGGGCGGCATCGACGTCAAGGGCGACGTCCGGATCGGCACGCCCGTCGCCGGCTCCGACGGCCGGGTCCGGGCCGAGGTCACCGTCCGCAACACCGACGACTCGACGCGCTCCTTCGCCGTCCAGGTCGACTTCAAGGACTCCGGGGGCGGCCTGGTCGACACCGCCATCGTCACGGTCGACCACGTACAGGCCGGCGAGTCCGCCACGGCCACGGTCCGCAGCACCCACGATCTCTCCGGCGACGTCCGCGCGGACGTCGCCCGCGCCGTGCGCTACTGACGTCCCGCGCCGGCCTCCGCCGCCACCACGATGTCGATCTGCTCGCTCATCGCGCTCACCCCGTTCAGGGCGGCGACCGCTGAAGCCGGTCGGCGCCCGCCGGGAGGCCGGTGCCGGTGGTGCAGCTCCAGGTGCTGTCGGGGGCGGCGGTGGTCGCGCGGGCCTCCTGGCCGTCCTTGTCGCGGACGGTGACCTGGGCTCCCGGATGGGCAGTGCCGGAGATCTCCGCCACCGCGGCCAGCGGCACACCGGACAGCGGGCGGGCCAGGGCCGGCGAGGCCAGGCCCCACGGTGACCGAACACCGGCCGACCGCCCGCGGCACGCCCTGGGCGTCGGTGAGGCGCAGTGAGCAGTCCCGCAGCCGGGTGCCCGGCACGGCGTGCGCGGGGACGGCCAGCACGAAGGGGAGCACGCTGTCCTGCACGGACTCCCCGCCGGTGACGGTGTACGTCGCGCTGCGTCCGTCGGCGGCGACCGAGCCGCGGTAGCCGGACGCGTCGAGCGGCGTGCCGGTCACCCGCGTGCCCCGGGGCGCGGTCAGCGTCAGCCTCACGCCCTCGGCGGCCTCCGGGACACCCGCGACCTCGACGATGCCCTCCCGGCCGGGTGCGATGGTCGCCGCTCCCCACGGCCCACCGTCCCGAGCCGCTGCGGGCACCCCCGGGAACGCCGGCACTCCCACCACGACGGCCCCCGCCACGGCTGCTGTCCTGCTGTACCTGTTCATCGCGGGCGGGGCTCCTTGTCCGTGTCCGGCCGTCGAAGACACTCCGCCGACGATTCTCACGACCGCCCCCACGGACGGTACGCCCTGCTGACCCACGCGAGTACTCCCACGCCCAGAAGGGGCTCGGGGCTATGTTCGATCTGCGGCTCCGCCGCGGGGCACGACCGGCCACCATGACGCCGCAGCCAAGACGACCCACGACAGCACCACACGACGCGAGCACCCACGCCCAGAAGGGGCTCGGGGCTGTGTTCGATCTGCGGCTCCGCCGCGGGGCACGACCGGCCACCATGACGCCGCAGCCAAGACGACCCACGACAGCACCACACGACGCGAGTACTCCCACGCCCAGAAGGGGCTCGGGGCTATGTTCGATCTGCGGCTCCGCCGCGGGGCACGACCGGCCACCATGACGCCGCAGCCAA
>NZ_JBEXSH010000281.1:0-1096 GCF_040613555.1 Streptomyces sp. NPDC006265 | reverse complement strand
AGACGACCCACGACAGCACCACACGACACGAGTACTCCCACGCCCAGAAGGGGCTCGGGGAACTGTGCGACCAGCCCCCACGCCCCCCGCAGCCACACCACGACGCCACCACCCCACCCGCGAAGCGCTCAGCGGCCCAGCCACACCGTCGTGTCCGGGCCCAACCGCCCGTCCTCCAGCGGCGCGCTGGCCAGCAGCACCTCACCGGCCGGCAGCTCGACCGCCGCGCCGGAGAGGTTCGTGACGCAGCGCCAGCCCTCGCAGCGGTCGAACCGGAGCACACCGTCCGGGGCGCCCGCCGCCCAGGTCAGCTCCTCGCCGTCGAGGAGCTTGCGGCGCAGCCGCAGGGCCGTGCGGTACAGCTCCAGGGTCGAGCCCTCGACGCCGTCCTGCGCCTCGACGGCGTAGGCGGCGAAGGCGGGCGGCTGCGGCAGCCAGGCACCGCCGGGCCCGAAGCCGTACGACGGCCCGGTCGTCGTCCACGGCAGCGGCACCCGGCAGCCGTCGCGGCCCTTGCGGACGTGGCCCGTCTGCTCCCAGACCGGGTCCTGGAGGACCTCGGTGGGCAGGTCGGCGACCTCGGGCAGACCGAGTTCCTCGCCCTGGTATACGTACGCCGAGCCGGGCAGCGCCAGCATCAGCAGGGTGGCCGCCCGGGCCCGGCGCAGCCCGGCCGCCACGTCGACGGCCGGGGCGTGGCCGCCGGAGAGCAGCCAGGCGTTGGGGTCGGTGCCGGGTGGCAGCGCGAGGCGGGAGGCGTGCCGTACGACGTCGTGGTTGGACAGCACCCAGGTGGC
The DNA here is from genome assembly GCF_040613555.1 of Streptomyces sp. NPDC006265. Taxonomy (NCBI): domain Bacteria; kingdom Bacillati; phylum Actinomycetota; class Actinomycetes; order Kitasatosporales; family Streptomycetaceae; genus Streptomyces; species Streptomyces sp. NPDC006265. The sequence continues at coordinate 299 of NZ_JBEXSH010000281.1, read as the reverse complement.
CGAGGCGCCCGCCGCCCGGGCGGTGGCGAGCGAGTCGGTGATGACCTGCCGCAGTTCCTCCGCGTCCCAGCCGGTCTGCAGGTACTCGAAGTTGAAGGCCTGGCCCAGTTCGTCCGGGCGGGCATACAGCGCACGCCGGGCACCGGGTACCCAGGCCTCGGCGACGGCCATACGAGGCGGGCGGTAGGCGTGGAGGATCTTGCGCCACCTCCGAGATCGACCTCTGGCCATCGCAACTACACGTTGTCGATCGCATTTTCGAGGGGAACGACGACCTTGTTGTTGCTCTCCCTACCTGT
>NZ_JBEXSH010000280.1:0-9850 GCF_040613555.1 Streptomyces sp. NPDC006265 | reverse complement strand
CGTTCCTCGTGGCGTCCGGCGACGTAGTGGGCGTCCGGCTGGCCACGGTCGACCGTACGTCGAACGCGGACGGCCTGGACACCAGGGCGTACTGGTACGACGGTGCCGCCGAGAAGTACCGGCCGTCCCCCGACCTCATCGCCGACGGCTCCCGGGACGACTTCGTCGCGGCCGTGAAGAAGAACCTGCAGAAGCGGGAGGGAGTCACTCCCGACACCATCGACGCGCTCGGTGACCAGGAGAGCCGCGACGCCTACCTGGACGACATGGCCTTCACCGCCGACGGCGATCTCAAGTTGGACTTCGACCGGGGTACGGTCGGCGTCCCTCCGGCGGGCCGCATCTCCCTCACGCTCCCCAAGGCGACCCTCACCCCGTGGCTCTCCGACTTCGGCAGCCGCGCCCAGCAGCAGACCACTGACCCGGACGACGAACTCGACCTCGGCGCCGCCCACACCCCCGCCGCGACCGTCGCCGCACAGCCGGATCCGGGCAAGGACACCACGGACTGCTCCAAGGTCAAGTGCCTCGCCCTGACCTTCGACGACGGCCCCGCCGCCCCCGAGACGGGAACACTGCTCAAGTACCTCGCCCAGTACAAGGCACGCGCCACCTTCTTCGTCGTCGGCCAGAACGTCGCCGCCCACCCGGACATCGTCCGCGCCGAGATGAAGTCCGGCCACGAGATCGCCAACCACTCCTGGAATCACCCGGTTCTCACCAACCTCACCCCCACCCAGATCCGCTCCCAACTGACGCGCACCAACGCGGCGATCAAGGACGCTACGGGCAAGGAGCCGACGCTGTACCGCCCGCCGTACGGAGCGATCGACGGCGAGGTCCGTGCGGCCACCACCCTTTCTCCCGTCCTGTGGGACGTGGACCCCGAGGACTGGAAGTTCCACGATCCCGCCACGGTCGCCCAGACCGTCATCTCCCAGGCCGAGAAGAACGACGTCGTCCTGATCCACGACATCCACCCCACCTCGGTCGCCGCCGTCCCCGAGATCCTGCGCACCCTCACCGCCCGCGGCTACCACTTCGTCACGGCCAGTCACCTGCGCGCGACCCTCTGAGCCGCGAGGCGGCCTGGTGTACCCGGTCGTCGGCAACGACCGTGGAGCGGACCGACGGAAGGCTGGGGCAGGCCGGTCAGCTGTACTGCCCAGGCCGGGCGGGGCATCAGTGACGATGGTCCGGCAGGAAGGTCAGAACGCCCCGAATGGGGTGCTGGCAGGGGTTGAGGAGGCCGAACGGTGGGGGAAGGGCACCTGACGAAGCCGCTGCTCCCTCGGTCGGCTTCCCCGCGGGGGCGCTGTGGCGCACCTGGAAACCGGGTCGTACGACGACGTCCGGGCTCGCCGGTCAGCCGGACGTGGCGGACCCGGGCGAGGAGCCGGGGCGTCGGTGCGCAGCCGGCCGGTGAACTCCTCGATCGCGCTGGGCGGTCCGGCGACGGCTTCCATCCGAACGTTGATGTCGCACACCCAGCCGTCCGGGCCGAGGTCGGCCGCGGCGCGGTAGACGCGCTCCGTCCCGGGAGGCTGCACCGGCTCCGGCTCCGGCTGCATGCCGCACTGCCCGGGCCGCCGGCGAGGGGCCCGATCTGGATGCCGCGCGCGCTCTGCGCCGCGGAGTTGCGGTCGAGCGGGATGCTGGCCGTGCCGAACCAGCGCAGCCCCGCATCCGTGAGTGCGAACGCCGTGTCCTGCACCAGCGGTCCGCGTGCGGTCAGCGCGTCGGTGACCGCGATGCCGAGCCGGTCGGCGAGGTGGTCGTTGCAGATACGGTCGCGGGCCATCGCGGGCCCGGCGCCGGACTCCGTCGGCATGGTTCCCCGGACACGGTGCTTCTCCGTCTCACCGAGGGCCTGCGCGGGGATCTTGGTGGCGGGCCGTCGTGGCGCGAGGCCTGGACCCGCCTGGTCCTGGCCAGACCGGACATCAGTCCGAGACTGGTACGTGCCCTCCCGGCTGGTGGGGCCGGCTGCGGCGGGCTGGTCGGCGAGGGGCTGCTGGAGAAGTGGCCGTACCAGACGAAGCGGTCCGGTACGACTACGCGCTCACCGAGAAGGGGTGCGATTTCTGCGCCGTGCCGCTGGCGATGAGCCGGTGCGGGGACCGTTGGCTGACGAACCCGGACAGACCGCAATGATGCAAAGACCCTGGGACGAACCGAGAGGCGGCGAGGACAGACCACGACTCCAGTACGCCTGACGAAATCACGATCCTCGGATTGTCACCTCGAACCATCAGGCGCGGATTTACCGGATTCTTCCTGAGCGATGTGATTGACGAGTTCCCCCGGTTCCACATCGAGTCCTGCAGCGATGTCCAACAGCGTAAGAACGCTTGGACTGCGCTGTCCGTGCTCGATATAGATGAGGCCGCGGAAGCTCAGCCCGCTACGTTCTGCGAGTCCTTCCAGGCTGTATCACCGCTCCTCTCTGGAGTGACGGAGTTGCATACCCAGGGACAAGAGTCGCGGGTCCGGTGAAGGTTCACGTGCTGGCACGCGGTGACTCGACCGTCACACCTTTGCGTGCACCATGAACAGCTGTGCACAACTACTGGCGGTAGCGGACAGTATCGCCCTGGCGGACAGCAGAAGGGCCGCCGTGCGCGTCGCAGGCCAGTGCAGCAGGGTCGGCGGCGGTTCCAGCATTCAGCTCAGTTTCGTGGGCAGGACACATGAACAAGCCGATCGAGTCGTTCGACCGCTGGCACAAGAGATACTCCAAACCAGAACGCGGTGACGCCTCGTGCCAATGCGGCACACCACAGCGGCCTTTGTACCCGTCTGCGGACCACGGCCGCGGACATCGCTGGCAAGCGCGGTACACCGGCTGTTCAGGAAAAGAGAAGCGGCCGGCGTTTGCCACCTGGCAGGAAGCCCGCAACTTCCTGGACAAGGTGCTCGTGGAATCCGAACGGCAGACATCGCGAGACAACAGTCCGGGCAGCCTGCCGGTTGAATACTTCGCTGCCGAGATGACGGAAATTCCCAATCGCCTTCGAAGGCCGTCTCACCCCGGCCGCCAACTGACCGCCTACAAGAACTGGATCAGCCGTCTACTGGACACACCCCCTCGGAGGTGTCCATGAGTACAGACTCAGCCGACCGGCGGCTCGATTGCGGAATTCGCGCGAGTCCTGTTTCGTTTGCTGGCGTGCGCTGGTTTTCGGTCAGGGTCGCTCCTTGAGGTTGGACGGGTCTTGTCGTGGCATGAATGGCTGGGTTCCTGAATGGCGAGGGCCTCGTCTCGGAGTGGCTGGCGGGGCTAGTTCCAATGGTGAGAAAAACCGCCGGTTTGGCCAACCGGCGGTTCGCGGCTATGTTCCGCCTCCCTCGGTCTGAGGAGCCGACGCCGGCAGATGAGTATGCGCTGCAGCCCGTAACCGGCCGTAGGCCAGTTGGTTGGGCCCTGTGGTGCTGCGACGGTCCCTTGACGACGTCCGCCTGAGCCCGCAGGCGGGTCGCAGGAGCCGTGGCCTTGGTCGGCCGACATCGCTGGGGCGGATGCGTGACAGCGCGGGGCGAGGTCGTGCACATCGACCTGATTACCCGTCAGTAAAGTCGGCAAGTGGTCGGCATGAGTCCTGCTAAAGCCTGCGAAGGCTTGCCGAACCTGCGAATCGCCGCGGGGGGGGGTGCCCTGGTGTGTGTAAGTCGTGAAGGTGTAGGTCGGGGTGATTGGCCAACCGCCCTGCGGCGCCCCCGCGATGCATCCTGCCCGCTTCCGATCAACCCCGTTCACCCCCCGCCCGCTTCCCTGCACATTCCTTTGGAAAATGCCAAAGCGTTCACCTGCGCCAAGCACACACCGTAGTGTCGTGCTCACGTTCGCGGGAACGGCCGTGCAGGGGGAGGGGGTTCGGCGTGCCCGGAATCGACGAGAGTCTGCTGGAGGCCATGCGGCTGCCTGGTGCTCGAGGGGCGTCGGTGGTCGACTGGATCAGTGGTCTTGCGCTGGGCGCGGTGGGTGACGCACCCGGTGGTGATGCGGAGGCGACGGCTGCGGAAACCGCCGAACTCGCCCGGCTCGCCACCGAGAGCGGCGTGCTCGCCCTCACCGGCGGCGATGACGACACGGGTGAAACCACCGGCGACGGCCCAGGCGGACCGTCCGGCAAGGAACCCCCCGTACAGGACCTGATCATCACGAACGCCGACTCGTACCACCTGCTCAGGTTCGTCACCACGACCTTCGACAGCACCGTGTTCGTGCACTTATGGCTCGACCGCGGCGAAGGGAACCTGGCCCTGGCCCGCATACGCCTGGCCGAGATGGCGGACCGGCTGGTGCTCGGATGACCACACCGACCCCGACGTTGCGCACGGACGAACCCGCCTCGGCCCTGCTCGGCACACTCGCCACACAAGGCGCGACCGGTGCCCTGTCCACCGAGTCGGGAATCGTCTACCTCGCAGCGGGACACGTCGTCCACGTGGAATCCGCCGTCACACCCGACCTCGGCGACCTGCTCACCCACAGTGGTGCGCTCGCCCCGGACGGCTGGTGGGAGGCGATCGACCAGGCGGGCCGCCGCTGCCGCGTCGGACGGCAGTTGGTGGACAGCGGCCGCCTCGCCGCCGGCGCGCTGGAACTGTGCCACCTGGGCGCCCTCTTCGACGCGGCGTACTTCGTCCTCGTCCACGACGGACCGGTGCTCCGGTTCCGCCCCGGAGCCGCACACTGGCTCGGCGCGGTCCGGTCCGTGCCGGTGGACACCGTCCTGCGTGAGTCCAGACGCCGCCGCGAACTGCTGCACCGCATATGGCCCGAACCCGCCGTCGACCGGGCGCCGCTCGCCCGGGTGCCCGGGTCGGACGCCATCGATCTGCCGGCCCGCCGCGGCCGGACCCTCGCCCAGGTCGACGGTGTCCGCACCGCCGCCCAGATCGCGACGGCCCTCGCCTGCCGCACGTTCCACACCCTGGTCGAGCTCCGCCGCCTCGCCGCCGCCGGGCTGGTGGCTCCCGTGGCCCCGCTGATACCCGGCCCCTCCTCAGCCCCGCCCCCAGCCCCGGCGTCCGCCCCCGCCATCGTGTCCGCCGAGCCGGGCCCCACCCGTCGTCCCGTGGCACCGGACGAGCCCGACACCGCACTGCTGCGACGGCTCCTGCACGCCTTGGAGGCACTGTGATCCGCGCGCGAAGACAGCGTGCCGAAAGGAGACTGCTCATGGCCGTCGAGACCGACGTCCTGGACGAACTGCGTCGGCTCCGCACCCGCATACCCCGGCTGACGGGCTCCCTCGCGGCCACCGTCGACGGACTCGTCCTCGCCCACGACGTGCCGGACACCGAGCCCGAGGGACTCGCGGCGCTCACCGCCGCCGCCCTCGGCGTCGCCTACCGCATGACCGACGCCGCCGCCCGTGGCGACTTCCGCGAATTGCTGGTGCGGGGCTCCGGAGGCTACGTCGCGACCTACGCCGCCGGAACCACCGCCGTCCTCACCCTCCTCGCCGAGGACCGCGTCAACGTCGGCCGCCTCCACCTCGAAGGCCGGCGCAGCGGAGCCCGGATCGCCGACCTGCTGGCCACGCGCGTCGGTCCGGGCACCGGCCGCCACGCCGACCGGCCGGTGCACGAAGAACACCTCGCCACGGTGCCCCCGGCCACGGACCGCCCCATCGGCACCCTCCCGGTACGCACCCCGCAGCGGCCCACGCACCGGCCGCGCCCGCAGACCGGCAGCTGAGCCACCCGAACTTCCTGACCCACCGAAGTAGAAGACCCAAGGAAAGGAACCGAGCGCATGGCCAACACGGAGACCGCGCTGAAGGAATGCCTGAGCTCCATCGACGGAGCGACGGCCGCCGCACTCGTCGACTACACCAGCGGCATGGCCCTCGGCACCCTCGGCGGCACCAAGGACTTCAACCTCGAAGTCGCCGCCGCGGGCAACACCGACGTCGTGCGGTCCAAGCTGCGCACCATGGAGCACCTGGGACTCAAGGAGGAAATCGAGGACATCCTGATCACCCTGAACACCCAGTACCACCTCATCCGCCTGCTGAAGGGGCGCGGGGGCAGCGGACTCTTCCTCTACCTCGTGCTCGACGGGAGCCGGGCCAACCTCGCGATGGCCCGCCACCAACTGCGCCGCATCGAAGCCGACCTGGAGGTCTGAACCAGCACACCGGACGGGAGCCCTCCGCCACGCACGCGTCGCGGAGGGCCCCGGCACGCCGCACGGCGACGACATGCGCGCGACCGGCCACGTCTACGGTGGGTGTCATGACGGCACCCCTGGACGTGCTCGTGGTGGGCGCGGGTCCCACCGGACTCGCACTCGCGACCCAACCGCGGTCCAACGTAACCCCGTTCCGGATCGTGGACCGCTCACTGGACCGGGCCCGGGAGTCCCGCGCCCCGCGATCCAGCCCCACACCCTGGAGATGCTGGCCCCGTCGGAGTGACGGACGACCTCGTCGACCGGGGCAACGCGACGGTCGGGCTGCACCTGCAGCTGCCCCGTCGGGTACTGCGCGTGAACCGTCGCGTCGCCGGACCGGACTACCACCCGTGCCGGACCGGACTACCACCCGTGGCCCGGCATCACCCACGCCCTCGTACGACCCGACGGCTACGTGGGGTACCTGGCACGCGGCACCGACCTCACGGGCCTGCGCGCCTACCTCGACCACTGGCTGCCGACCCCGTAGGCCAGGGGCCGGCATCCGTCCGGCGAAGGGATCAGCCGTGGTACGTGATGTACCCGTTGTGGTCCGCGTCGGAGCCGCTCCTGGTGTACGAGTGCACGTCGGCACGGCTGCCGGACGGCTTGTACACGTAGATCGTGTCCTTGTCGTTGTTCCACATGAAGTTGCAGTTGTCGCGGTACACGACGTTCTTCGTGTCGGAGTCGGACCCGTTGCCGCCGCGCAGCTTCACGTAGTCGCCCGGCTGAAGCGTGTGGCTCGCGGTGAAGGTGAACTTGTTCCCCGCGGCGTCCTTCACGACGTACCCCTTGAGGTTCACCGTCGTGGAGCGCGAGTAGTTCTTGATGGTCAGGTACTCCTCGGCGGTGTTCCCGCCCGAGCAGCGGTTGGAGTCGCGGCCGGGAGCGTCGTACTGGATCCCCCGGATCTTCAGTGCGGAGTTGTATTCGGCGGCCTGGGCCGGAACCGCCGACAGGGCGGTCAGGGCCCCGGCGGCGACAGCCGTGGTGGCGACAAGGCGTATACGCATTGGACGTTCGTCCCCCCTGCGTGGCCTTCAGGTGAAGGCAATGTGATGGTTCGGTGAAGCATCCGGATCGTACACGGTTCAAGTACACAGAAGGGCGGGTCCGGTGACATTGCCACCGAACCCGCCCTGCGGGATGTGAAACGTCAGGTGTGAAGCTCAGGCGCCGCTGGCCCGCAGCATGTCCTCACGCTCGACGATCTTCACGCGCTCGCGGCCCTCGGGCTCACCCAGAGCCTTCTCCGCCGCGTCCAGCTTGTACCAGCCGTCCCAGGTGGTGAAGCGGATGTCGCGCTCGGCGAGGAACGCGTCCACGGCCTCGGGGGCGGGGGTTGCGGGCGTGTGCAGTCGTTCGTTGCGGTAGTCGTCCAGCAGGTTCGCCACGGTCTCGTTGGCGTCGCCCTTGGTGTGTCCGATGAGGCCGATGGGGCCGCGCCGGATCCAGCCGGTCACGTACGTGGACTGCAGGTGCTCGCCCGACTCCTGCATGATCCGGCCGCCCTCGTCCGGAACGGTGCCGGAGTCGATGTCCCAGGGCAGCTTGGGGAGCTTGTCGGACAGGTAGCCCACCGCGCGATACACCGCTCCCACGTCCCAGGTGTGGAAGGTGCCGGTGCCCTTGACGTTGCCCGTGCCGTCGAGTTCCGTGCGCTCCGTGCGCAGGCCGACGACCTTGCCGTCCTCGCCGAGCACCTCGACCGGCGACTCGAAGAAGTGCAGGAAGAGCTTGTGGGGGCGGTCGCCGACGTCGCGGATCGCCCAGTTCTCCAGGGTCTTCGCCACCATGTCGGCCTGCTTGTTGCCGCGCCGCGTGGTGATCGAGCCCTCGTCGTAGTCGATGTCCTCGGGGTCGACGATGACCTCGATGTTGGGGGAGTGGTCCAGCTCTCGCAGCTCCATCGGGCTGAACTTCGCCTGCGCCGGGCCGCGGCGGCCGAACACGTGGATCTCCTTGGCCCGGTTGGCCTTGAGGCCCTCGTGGACGTTGGCCGGGATCTCCGTCGGCAACAGTTCGTCCGCCGTCTTGGCCAGGATGCGCGCGACGTCCAGCGCGACGTTTCCGACGCCGAGCACGGCGACCTTCTCGGCCTCCAGCGGCCAGGTGCGCGGCACGTCCGGGTGTCCGTCGTACCAGGACACGAAGTCCGCGGCGCCGTACGAGCCGTCGAGGTCGATACCCGGCAGGGAGAGCGCCCGGTCGGCCGTCGCGCCGGTGGCGAAGATCACGCCGTCGTAGAAGGCGCGCAGGTCGTCCAGGCCGATGTCGGTGCCGTAGTCCACATTGCCGAAGAGCCGGATCTGCGGTTTGTCGAGCACCTGGTGCAGGGCGGTGATGATGCCCTTGATCCGCGGGTGGTCGGGAGCGACGCCGTAGCGGATCAGTCCGAACGGCGCCGGCATGCGCTCAAAGATGTCGATGGACACACCGGGGCCGGCGGCCACCTCGGACTTGAGCAGGGCGTCGGCGGCGTAGATCCCGGCGGGGCCGGATCCGACGATGGCTACCCGCAGGGGGCGGGGCATGGTCAGGTTCCCTTCGAGCGGCGACAAGCGATCTCGACGGGAAGCCTAAACTAAGGCATGCCTAAGTCGGTACGAGGGTCCGGTCTATGAGCTCATAAGGCTACTTTATGGGGGGTCCCCAGTGGCGCTTATGGTAGGGGCTGCTCCGCCCAGATCACCTTCCCCGCGGGCAGATACCGCGTCCCCCAGCGTTCCGCGAGCTGCGCGACGAGGAAGAGGCCCCGCCCGCCCTCGTCCGTCATGGTCGCGTACCGCAGACGCGGCGAGGTGCTGCTGCTGTCGAACACCTCGCAGATCAGGTTGCGGTCGCGCAGCACCCGTACGCGCATGGGGCCTCCGCTGTACCGGAGCGCGTTGGTGACCAGCTCGCTCAGGATCAGCTCCGTGCTGAACGTCAGCTCGTCCAGACCCCACTCGGCCAGCTGCCGGCTGACCGCCGCCCGCACCTCGCCCACGGCCGCCGGGTCGGCCGGCACCGGCCACTCGGCGACCTGGTCGGCGGCCAGTGCCCGGGTGCGCGCGACGATCAGCGCGATGTCGTCGCTGGAACGGGCCGTGAGCTGCGAGTCGAGCACGACCCGGCAGGTGTCCTCCGGCGACTCGTCGGCCCTGCCCAGCGCCTCGCGCAGCATCTCCAGGCCGACGTCGATGTCCCGTTCCCGGTCCTCGACCAGCCCGTCGGTGTAGAGCACGAGCCGGCTGCCCTCCGCCAGATCCAGCTCCGCCGTCTCGAACGGCAGACCACCGAGCCCCAGCGGGGGGCCGGCGGGCACGTCGGGGAACTCCACACTGCCGTCCGGGTGGATCAGCGCCGGCGGGGGATGCCCGGCCCGCGCGACGGTGCAGCGCCGGGAGACCGGGTCGTAGACGGCGTACAGACAGGTCGCGCCGGTGACCGGGGCGCTGCCCTCGTCCTCCGTCTCGTCCTGGTCGATGCGGCCGACCAACTCGTCCAGCAGGGCGATCAGTTCCTCGGGCGGCAGGTCCAGGGCGGAGAAGTTGTGCACCGCGGTGCGCAGCCGCCCCATCGTGGCCCCGGCCGGGCTTCAGCTCCGCCAGGATCGCCTCGATGTGACGCTCGACCTCGACGGCGAAGTCCACCCGCGGTCCGCCGAACCCCTGGGCGACC
>NZ_JBEXSH010000279.1:0-9881 GCF_040613555.1 Streptomyces sp. NPDC006265 | reverse complement strand
GGGGGGGGGGGGGGGGGGGGGGGGGGGGGGGGGGGGGGGGGGGGGGGGGGGGGGGCGGGGGGGGGGGGGGGGGGGGGGGGGGGGGGGGGGGGGGGGGCGGGGGGGGGGGCCCGTCTCGACGGGGCCCTCGGGCGGCACCACTCGCGTGGGCGGACGCACGGGCGATTCGGCCGGGTGCGCCCCCGGTTCGGCTGCCGGCGTCTCGTCCGTCGCGTACGTGGTCATCCGGCTGCCGTCGGCGTACACCCAGTGACCATGGGCGGAGTCGTAGAGCCACACGGACTCGCCGTCGATGACGACGCCGGTCCGCAGGCCGCGGGTGCGGGTGCGGAAGGACTCCCGGTCGAGGCCGCCCGCGAGGTCCTCCACCGCGGAGCGGTAGCGCGCCAGGGCCTCCTGCGCCCGGCCCAGCAGCGGCCGCGGATCGGCGGCACGGGTGAGGGGCCCGTCCGCGGCGGGCGGATCCAGCGGCACGGCGACCAGGCGGCGGCCGTCGACCCAGGCCGACCAGCCGTTGAAGCACAGCACGTGCCCCCAGTCGCCCTGCCGCTCCAGGAGCTGCACCGGCAGCAGGGGGTCCAGGTCCACGGTGGGCCGGGCCGGGTCGGGCGCCTCCCAGGCGGGCATCCCGTGCTGCGGGACGACGTGCGTGGGCCGGAAGCCGGGGGTCGTCATCGGCGCTCCCTACTTCCGCATGACGGCCGGTTCGTGCCGGCGCAGCATGCGGGACACCAGGAACCCGAAGAGCACCGACAGCACGACCAGCATCCCCACGTCCAGCAGCCACGTGCCCGCCGAATGCTCGAACAGCGGGTCCTTCGTCAGGTCGTCGGGCACGATCCGGGCCAGTCCGACCGTGCCGGCCATCGCGGCCAGCGCCCAGCGCGCCGGCACCAGCCAGCCCAGCTGCTCGAGTCCGGGGGTGTCGGCCAGCTTCAGCAGGGCTCCGCAGAACACGACCTGGACGATGGCGATGAGCACGAGCAGCGGCATCGTCACCTCTTCCTTGCGCACCAGCGCGGAGATGAGCAGGCCGAGCATCATCGCCGTGAACGCGAGCAGGGCGACGGCGACCGTGATCTCCACCAGCGGCGGCATCAGCACGCCTTCGCCGCCCGGTGCGTTGAGGTCCACGCCGAACAGGGCGACCAGGGTCAGCACCACCGCCTGGAGCACGGTGATGACGCCCAGGACGATGACCTTGGACATCAGGTACGCCGATCTGGACAGGCCCACCGCCCGTTCCCGCTGGTAGATCACGCGTTCCTTGACGAGTTCGCGGACGGCGTTGGCGGCTCCGGTGAGCACCGCGCCGACGCACAGGATGAGCAGCGCGTTCATCGCCGTGTCCTGCGTCAGCTTGCCGCCCGCCAGGGCACGGGCCATCGCGCCCATCACGAACGGCAGGGCGATCATGATGATCAGGAAGGTGCGGTCGGCGCTGAGCGCGGCCGCGTACCGGCGCACCAGCGTGCCGAGTTGGGCACCCCGGCTGCGCGGCCGGGGCGGGGCGGTGATGACGACGGGCTCGGACCGGGGCTGCTGGGGCTGCGCGGAGGCGTCGATCACGTACCGGCCGTGGAAGGGCGAAGCGAGGTACTCCCCCGCCCAGTCCCGGTCGGTGTCCCGGTCGAAGGCCTCGAAGGCCTCCGGCCACTCCTCGAAGGCGAAGAACGCCAGGGCTTCCTCGGGCGGCCCGTAGTAGGCGATCTTCCCGCCGGGCGCCAGCACGAGGAGCCGGTCGCACACGTCGAGGCTGAGCACGCTGTGGGTGACGACGATGACGGTCCGGCCGTCGTCGGCGAGGCCGCGCAGCATGTGCATCACCGAGCGGTCCATGCCGGGGTCGAGGCCGGAGGTCGGCTCGTCGAGGAACAGCAGGGACGGCTTCGTCAGCAGTTCCAGGGCCACGCTGACGCGCTTGCGCTGACCGCCGGACAGGCTGTGCACGTGCTGGTCGGCGCGCTGTTCCAGGCCCAGTTCGCGGATGACCTCGTCGACCCGGGCGCGCCGCTCGGCCTTGGCGGTGTCCTGCGGGAAGCGCAGTTCGGCGGCATAGGAGAGGGCTTTGCGGACGGTCAGCTGCGCGTGCAGGATGTCGTCCTGCGGGACCAGGCCGATGCGCTGGCGCAGCTCGGCGTAGTCGCGGTAGAGGTCGCGGCCGTCGTAGAGGACGGTGCCGTGGTCCGCGGGCCGCTGGCCGGTGAGGGCGTTGAGGAGTGTGGATTTGCCGGCGCCGCTCGGGCCGACGACGGCGAGCAGGCACTTCTCCCCCACCGGGAAGGACACGTGGTCGAGGAGCGTCTTGCGGCCGCGGTCGACGGAGACCGCGAGGTCCTGCACGTCGAGGGAGACCTCACCGGTGTCGACGTACTCCTGGAGTTGGTCGCCGACGAGGCAGAACGCCGAGTGGCCGATGCCGACGATGTCACCCTGGCCGACCGGGGCGCGGGTGACGGGGCTGCCGTTGAGGTAGGTGCCGTTGTGGCTGCCCAGGTCGATGATCTCGTAGGTTCCGTCGGCCAGGGCGCGCAGTTCGGCGTGCCGCCGGGAGACCTGGAGGTCGTCGATGACCAGGTCGTTGTCGGTCGCGCGGCCGATGCGGACGGTGCGGGAGGGCAGCGGCCGTACGGTCGTGGGCTGCCGGTAGGTGCCGGTGTGGGCCGGCATGGAGACGGCGGACGGGCGTTCCGGGGTGCGGGGGACGGGGGCGGGGCGGCCCGCGAGTGTCATGCGCGGTCCGTCGGCCGGACTACCGAAGCGGATGACGCTGCCGGGTCCGACGTCCCACTCGTGGATGCGCCGGCCGTCGGCATAGGTGCCGTTGGTGCTGTCCTCGTCCTCGATGGTCCAGTGACCGTCCTCGGGCTTCAGCACGGCGTGGTGCCAGGAGACCCGGTCGTCGTCGATGACGATCTCGCACGACGGGTCGCGCCCCACGTGGTAGTCGCGGCCCGGAATCATCACGGTGGTGCCGGTCTCTGTCTCCAGCACGAGCTCTGGTGCTACCGAGGGTTGCGCCATGGTCAAGATTCTACCGATTTGCCCTGTTGTGCGCCTGGGCGAGCGGGAGCGGTCAGCGGGTCAGCGGGTCAGCGGGTCAGCGGGTCAGCGGGTCAGCCGACGGTGATGCCGACGAAGGGAGCGGCGCGCTGCATCCGGAGGGCGTCCACGGACTCGGCGAGCAATTCGTATTCGGTGGTGTCGTCACTGGTGGCGATGCGTACCAGCCGTCCGGCCGCCAACTCCTCGGCGATCCGCTCCTGCTGGGCGGGATCGGCGCACCAGGCGCGCAGCAGCCCGGGCACGTCGGGCACGGTGTGGGCGACCGGCACGAGCGCGCCCGGCGGTAAGTGGTCGGCGTCGGGCCGGGGGTCAAGACGCTGGGCGATCCAGGAGGCGCGGTCGCGCAGCCACCACAGGGCGAGGGCGAGAGTGGGCGCCCGGTAGGTACCGAGGGGCACTCCGATACGGCGGCCGTCGCAGACTCCGTATGCCGTGACGTGGCACAGAAACTCGTCGTGCACGTGACCCTCCCCCGTTGCCCTGCCCGTCTGCCGGCCCGGCTTCGCTTCTGCTGCGGCTCGCGTGCTGTGCGTGAGGGCGCCGTCGCTCGATGTGAAAAGCGCTCCCGCAGGTCAGTATGTTCACTACTGAATCACTGTCACCACGACTTTCCGGCCACTCTCCTGGCATATTCACACCCCGGGCTGGCCGAAACCCGGCGAGGGGTCGCAACGGCCCATGATTCCGGAGGTAATCGACGCTCCCGGCGAGTGCGGGCAAGGTGGCCACACGGGTTCACCGCCAGGGGAATCCGGGCCCTGACCAGCAGGTACGACTCCCTGGAGGCTGATCGCCCATGTCCGCAACCGCCCGCCGTCACGGCGACGCCGTCGCCCGCTACTTCGAGGCCTGGAACGCCGAGGACCCGGCCGCACGCGCCAAAGCGGTCGCCGCCGCCTGGACCGAGGACGGCGGTTACACCGACCCCCTGGCCGACGCCAGCGGTCACGAGGGGATCGCCGCCGTGATCGCGGCGGCCCGGAAGCGGTTCCCTGGGTTCGAGTTCCGGCTCACCGGTGTCGTGGACGGGCACCACGACATCGCCCGCTTCTCGTGGGAACCGGTCAGCACCGCCGACGGTTCGGCACCGGTCGCCGGGTCGGATGTGATCATCCTGGACGGGCAGGGCCGGATCAGGGCCGTGCTCGGGTTCCTGGACCGGGTGCCCGCCGGAGCGTGAGGCCGGTGTCGCGATGAGTTCTCCGGCGTCCGGCGGTCTGCACGAGGCAGAGACCGCCGAGCACCCGGAGGACGTCATGACCGTCACAGGAGAACTGGACGCGGAATTCACCGCCGTTTTGCGAAAAAGCCCCGCCGAGGGCGGCTGGACCTATCTGGTCTGGCCCCGGTCCGTCGCGTTCTTCGGCACCCGCGGCCTCGTCAAGGTCCGCGGAACGATCGACGGCCACCCCTTCCGCAGCTCGTTCATGGCCCTGGGGGACGGCACGCACAAGCTGCCCGTAAAGGCCGGCATCCGTAAGGCCATCGGCAAGGAGGAGGGCGACACGGTGACCGTGCGCCTCGAGGAGCGGACCGGCTCGTAAGGCCGATCCGCTCGTAGCCCGGATCCCGGGGACCGATGCCCCCGGGCAGGCGGACCCGCTACTGCTTGACGATGGCGTCGATGCGGGCCAGCTCGTCCGCGTCGAAGTCCAGGTTGCGGATGGCGCCGACACTGTCCTCGATCTGCCGCGCGCTGCTCGCGCCGACCAGCGCGGAGGTGACCCGGCCACCGCGCAGCACCCAGGCCAGTGCCATCTGTGCCAGGGTCTGGCCGCGGGACTTCGCGATGTCGTTCAGATCGCGCAGCCGGCCCACCAGGTCCTCGGTGAGCGCGTCGGAGCTCAGGAAGGGGCTGTCGCCGGCCGCCCGGGAGCCGTCGGGGATGCCGTCGAGGTAGCGGGCGGAGAGCACGCCCTGCTCCAGCGGACTGAAGACGATGGAGCCGACCTGGAGCTCGTCGAGGGCGTCGAGCAGGCCCTCGTCCTCGGGGCGGCGGTCCAGCATCGAGTAGCGCGGCTGGTGGATGAGGAGCGGAGTGCCCAGCTCGCCCAGGATGCGGGCGGCCTCGCGGGTCTGCTCCGCGGAGTAGTTCGAGACGCCGACGTAGAGCGCCTTGCCCTGCTGCACCGCCGAGTGCAGGGCACCCATCGTCTCCTCGAGCGGGGTGTCCGGGTCGGGGCGGTGCGAGTAGAAGATGTCGACGTAGTCCAGGCCCATCCGCTTCAGGCTCTGGTCCAGCGAGGACAGCACGTACTTGCGGGATCCCCACTCACCGTACGGGCCCGGCCACATCAGGTAGCCGGCCTTGGTGGAGATCACCAGCTCGTCGCGGTACGGCGCGAAGTCCGCCTTCAGGAACTCGCCCAGCGCGGACTCGGCGGCGCCGGGCGGCGGGCCGTAGTTGTTGGCCAGGTCGAAGTGGGTGACACCGAGGTCGAAGGCGCGGCGCAGGATGGCGCGCTGCGTCTCGACGGGCCGGTCCGGGCCGAAGTTGTGCCACAGTCCGAGCGAGAGCGCGGGGAGCTTCAGGCCGCTGCGTCCGGTGCGCCGGTAGGGCATGTCCGCGTAGCGGTCGGGGTGTGCGGTGTACAACGCGACTCCAGAGGGGTTGGCACGGTCGGGATGAAACCGGTGTCCACTCTGCGTGACCTGCGCTCATGCGTCCAACAGAAGAATCCGATGGAATTCAGCGGCTACGCTTCTCAGTCATGGAACTGCGTCACTTGCAGCACTTCGTCGCGGTCGCCGAGGACCAGCACTTCACCCGCGCGGCGGAACGCCTCCTGGTGTCCCAGTCGGGCCTGTCGGCGTCCATCCGGGCGCTGGAGCGGGAGCTGCAGACACCGCTGTTCGTGCGCACGACCCGCCGGGTGACGCTGACCCCTGCCGGGCGGGCGCTGCTCGGCGAGGCGGAGCGGATCCTCGCTCAGGTCCGTTCGGCCCACGAGGCGGTGGCCGCGGTGCAGGGCGTGCTGCGCGGGATGCTGGCGCTCGGATCCGAGCAGTGCATCGCCGGGGTGCACGTGGCGGGGCTGCTGGCGGCGTTCCGGCGGAGCCACCCGGACGTGGAGATCTGTCTGCGGCAGGCGGGCTCGGGGGCCCTTGCGGAGGAGGTCGCGGCCGGGCGCCTGGATCTGGCGTTCGCCGTGCGCACCGCCCAGGAGGACACCGACCAGTTGCGGGCCGTGCCGCTGACGAGCGAGCCGATGACCGTGCTGTGCCATCCGAGCCACCGGCTCGCGGCGGCCGGGGTGGCGGTGACACCGGAGGATCTCGGCGGTGAGGTCTTCGTCGACTTCCATCCGGACTGGGGGCCGCGACGTACCACCGACGCGGCGTTCGCGGCGGCGGGCGTCCGCCGGAGCGTCGCCCTGGAGGTCAACGACGTGCACAGCCTCCTCGACCTCGTGGGCGAGGATCTCGGCATCGCCGTCGTGCCGCGTCACTTCCGGCACAAGCGCGCCTCGCTGACCGCCCTGCCGGTGAAGGGGGCCGAAGACGCCGTGTACGAGACGGTGGCGCTGCTGCCGCCCGAGCAGGCGACCAGTCCGGCGGCCCGGGCCCTGATGGGGCTGCTGGAGACAGGGGGTCTGGCACCACCCCGGGAGGGTGTCCACTCCTCCTGACCCGATCCGTTCCGCACAGCAGACTCGTGACCGTTCCCGGAGGCAACGACGGTCAGGAGTAGGGCAGATGACGGATCCCACACGGCGGAGCGTGCTGCGCGGCGCGGCCGCGGTCACCGCGGCCGGCGCGCTCGTCGGCACCGGCGCCGCAGCCGCTCCAGCCCTGGCGACGCCCCACCGCACCACACCGCTTCCCCTTCCTGGAGGGTGCATTCGAGCCGGTCACCGAGGAGCTGACGGCCTTCGACCTGCCGGTCACCGGCCGCATCCCGCGTGAGCTGAACGGCCGCTACCTGCGCAACGGCCCCAACGTCCTGGGCCTGGAGGACCCGCGCGCCCACCACTGGATGCTCGGCGACGGCATGGTGCACGGGGTGCGGCTGCGTGAGGGCCGGGCCGAGTGGTACCGCAACCGCTGGGTGCGCTCCTCGCAGGTGGCGAAGAAGCTCGGCGAGCCCTATCCGGGTCCGTTGCCGCCGGACGACTTCCCGTGCGACACCCACGTGATCCCCCACCCGGGGCGGATCCTCGCGCTCCAGGAGAGCGGGCCGCTGCCGTACGAACTCGACGACGAGCTCAACACCGTCGGCACGTACGACTTCCGGGGCACGCTCCGGGGCCCGCTCACCGCGCACACCAAGTTCGACGTTCAGGCCGACGAGCTGCATGCGATCGCCTACTACCCGACCTGGGACCACGTCCGGCACCAGGCCGTCGGCCCGGCGGGCAAGGTGGTGCGGACCACGAGGATCCCGGTGGCGGACGCGCCGATGATCCACGACTTCGCGCTCACCGAGAATCACGTGGTGATCCTCGACATGCCGGTCACCTTCGACTCGGCGGGCGCCGAGCGCGGCGACCTCGTGCCGTACGTCTGGAACGACCGGCATCCGGCGCGGGTCGGCGTGCTGCCCCGCAGGGACGGCCCGGTCCGCTGGTTCGAGGTCGACCCGGTCCACTACTCGCACACGCTCAATGCGTACGAGGAGGGCCCGCACATCGTCGTCGACATGACGACCTTCGACGCGCCGTTCCTCGTCGCCGGCAACGGCTCGGGCGGCCCCCACACGGCGGGCACCCCCCGGCTCGACCGCTGGACGATCGACCTGCGGCACGGCCGGGTGCGGACCAGGACCCTGGACGACCGCCCTCAGGAGTTCCCGCAGGTGAACGAGGCGCTGGTGTCCCGCAGGCACCGGTACGGCTATGCGGCCGCGGCCGCGGAGATGTCGCGCGCCTACCAGGCGGTCGACGGCACCCCGCCCGACGGGGCCTTCGCCAACGCGCTCATCAAGCACGACCTGCTGCGCGGCACCTCCGAGGTGCACCGGCTGCCCGCGGACGCGGCGGCGAGCGAGGCCGTGTTCGTGCCGTCCGACCCGTGCGACGGGCGGGCTGCGGAGGACGACGGGTATGCGATCGCGTATGTGCACAACCCAGACCGCGGGGCATCGGACCTGGTGATCGTCGCGGCCCAGGACTTCACCGGGGAGCCGGTGGCCCGGATCCACCTCCCGGGCCGGGTGCCGCTGGGGTTCCACGGGAGCTGGATTCCCGACGCGTGATCCCCGGCGATGCGCGATGGTGGACTCATGTATGCGAAGGACATCCTCATCGACGGCTTCAGCCGCATCCGCGAAGAAGTCCACGCCATCGTGGTGGGTCTCGGGACCGACGAGCTGAGCGCCCGCCCCTCCCCCGACACCAACTCGATCGCCTGGCTGGTCTGGCACCTCACCCGCGTCCAGGACGACCACATGGCCGACGCCTTCGGTCTGGAACAGGTGTGGCTGTCCCAGGACTGGGAGAAGCGCTTCGGTCTTGACCTGCCGCGCCGTGACACGGGCTACGGCCACAGCCCCGCCAAGGTGGCCCGGGTCCGGGTCGACTCGGGCGAGCTGCTGACCGGCTACTACGACGCGGTGCACGAGCAGAGCCTGGACGCCCTGCGGGGCCTCGCCGCCAAGGATCTGGAGCGGGTCGTCGACGAGCGCTGGGACCCGCCGGTCACCCTGGGCGTCCGGCTGGTCAGCGTCCTGTCCGACGATCTCCAGCACATCGGACAGGCCGCCTACCTGCGGGGGCTGCTTCAGAGCGCGGCGGCGTAACCGGGCAGCACCACGTCGCGGATGAGTGCGTTGCGCTCGTCGAACGGGAGGAACGCGCTCTTCAGGGCGTTGACGGTGACCGTGCGCAGATCCTCCACGGTCCAGCCCGCCTGCTCGACCAGCAGGGACATCTCACGGGTCATCGTGGTGCCCGAGACGAGCCGGTTGTCGGTGTTGAGGGTGACGCGGAAGCCGAGGTCCTTGAGCGCGGTGATCGGGTGCTCGGCGATCGAGGTGGCGGCGCCCGTCTGGAGGTTGGACGTCGGGCACATCTCCAGCGCGATGCGCCGGTCGCGCACCCAGCCCGCGAGCCGGCCGAGCTTGCCCGCCGCCAGGTCCGGGATATCGTCGGTGATCCGCACGCCGTGCCCGATGCGCTGGGCGCCGCACACCTGGAGGGCCTGGTGGATGCTGGGCAGGCCGTGCGCCTCCCCGGCGTGGACGGTGAAGGGCACGTTCTCGCGGCGCAGGTGCTCGAAGGCCGCGAGGTGGTCGGCGGGCGGGAAGCCGTCCTCGGCACCGGCGATGTCGAAGCCGACGACACCGGCGTCGCGGAACGCCACGGCCAGGTCGGCCGCCTCGCGCACCCGGTCGAACATCCGCATCCCGCACAGCAGGGTGCCGACCCGCACGGGCGTGCCCGCGGCAGCCGCCTTCGCCATGCCCGCCGCGAGGCCCTCCTGGACGGTCTCCACGACCTCGGCCATGGTCAGCTCGCCGTTGGTGTTCAGCTCGGGGGCGTAGCGCACCTCGCCGTACACGACACCGTCCGCCGCCAGGTCGAGCACGTACTCCTCAGCCGTGCGCAACAGGCCCTCGCGGGTCTGCATCACGGCGAGGGTGTGCTCGAAGGTGGCTATGTAGCGCACCAGGTCGCCGGAGTTGGCGGCCTCGTAGTACCAGGCGGCGAGCTCGTCCGGGTCGGTGGTGGGCAGGGTGTGGCCGACCGCCTCCGCCAGCTCCACCACGGTGGCGGGGCGCAGGCACGTGCTCCGGGGCGTCGCGAGCCAATACCGCCCAGTCGAGGTTCCGCAGTGCGGGCTCGGCGTCGCAGCCCGAGGGCAGGCGGGGCGTGGAC
>NZ_JBEXSH010000278.1:0-9922 GCF_040613555.1 Streptomyces sp. NPDC006265 | reverse complement strand
GCCGCATCCTCCGTCTCGCCAGGCACTGGCCCTGGACCGGCCTGATCACCGACGCTCTGCAACGGCTCGCAGCCCTGCCGAACCCCGGCTGACCAGCAACTCCCCGTCCCCACGAGCAGCACCACCCACCCGGAGCCGTGGAACCCGGCGCCCCCCGACGCGACAGCCGGGCCACCAACCTGCCTACCTGCAGAAATAGCCACCGCGAACAAGCCGAAAGGGTCCGTCAGCAAGCTGACGGACCATCCTGCAAGATCGAGGCTAGAGCGACACTCAATGCCCTCGTATGACAGCGCACGAGGTCGGTTCCGGCTTGCCGGGAACCACTTGGCTGTCCTCAGTTACCGCAAGGGGAGGAAGCGCCCTTGGAACTGGCGGAGGCAGACGAACTGCGCTGGGTCGGCCTGACCGACCAGGCCGGAAACCTCGACTTCGCACTGAGCCCGCTGGTCAGCACCCTTCGGGAGCCCGCCGTCGTCCTTCAGTGGAGGCGCTCGGTGAGCACGGCACTCTCCACCACGGCGCGACGGGCTGCCTGCCGCTCGTACTACAGTGAAGAGGCCGCTCCAGTAGGTCGTTGGGGCGTGGCCGTGCCTCCACACCCCTTTGCTTCCCGTCCGCTCCGTCACCTGTTGACGGCCTGGATCTCCTGGACGGTTACGTTCTGCTCAGTTCCGAAGGTCCCATTGGGAAGGTCCCCGCCGGCGCCGCCCGTCCCAGTCCAGGTCACTTCCCACGTGATGGTCGCTCGCAGTTTGAACGAGCCGTCACCGGAAGAACGCAGGTACCTGATTCCGCAAGGCGGCGTCTGATCGGCTTTTCCCTTTGCGTATGGTTCACCGATTGAACCGTCGTCGTTGAAGGTGCACTCCCCTGAGGAGGGGTAGACCTCAGCATCCGAAGTTCCTGGCTCCAGCTTGAGCGCGATGGGCTTGGCGGTGGTTGTGGCCTGGAGGTTCACACCGCCGACGTCGAGTGAGGCGGTGACTGAGACGTTCTGGAACTTGGCTCGGTCGAGCCAGGCCCAAGTGGGAAGGTTGACCTTGGTGGTGTTCGCAGGGGCGAGGGATACCTCGGTGTCGGGCACTTTGATCCGGCTGTAGGCGAGATCGGCGAGAATCTTCGGGGTCACGGCGTTCTCCACCTTAGGTGTCTCGCCGTTCTCCACCCAGAATGTCTTCGTGTCACAGGCAAAGGCGGCTGGGTCTCCCGATTCCTCTCGGCTCTTGTCCCGAACAGCGTCCCACCACAGGCCCTTGCCCGTTTCGGACTTGTTGAAGTCCTTGTATGGTTTCCCGTTGATGTAGTAGTCCTTGGACAAGGCGTATGCCTCTCCCACACCACTAGCATGCGGGATGTTCCATTCTTTCTGAAATTCTTTGGAGAACTCGGCGGGAGTCCACTTCGGCTCGTACCAGCAAGCCGGTGGAGTCCAGTCGCCGGCGGGCCTGAACTGCCCGGCTTCCTTCGCTCCAGAGCCTCCGGTAGATCCCCGGAAAACGATGCGCGACTCGAGAGTCTGACCACTGTCCGTCTCGTTACTCCCCGAGACGTCGAACTGAGATCCGCCGGGATCCTTGGCGAAGGCTGCGCTGGACATCAGAAGTGTGCAGGCGATCACGAGCGTACCTACTGCGGCAGCGGAACCGACCTTGGTCACTGAACGCATCCCTTGCTCCCGCGCACGGACGTCCCGCTGGTCGTCTGCCACACTCCCTGCGTGGTCTTCTCCAAGCGGGTGTTGTACAGCACGTAGGAATCGTCCGAGGCCGGCGACCTGTCGACCTTCCCTGACTTTCGCTCCTTGTTGTATGCCTTGGTCTCATCGGCGCAGAAGGAGACGCCTGCCGACGTGTCGTTGAACAACTCGATCTTGGGGTTGTAGTACCGGGTGATGCCTGTGTACGTCAGTCCGGCGTCAACCCACTTCTGGACCCACTTCACGGACGTTGTGAGGGCCTCGCCCTGGTAGTAGAAGGTGAGGCCGGGGGTGTCCGTCTTGCCCTTGAGGATGGCGTCGTTGATCGCGGTCTGTGCTCGTGCGGCGTCCGCCAGCACCGCATCCTTCGTCGCGTTGCCCGTCTCCCAGCCCTCGAAGACGTCTTCCACGCCGCCGGTCAGCTTGATGTCGGGCCGCTCGGCGGAGTCCGACGCGCTTGGGCTCGAAGTCGCTTCCTGGGATCCGGTGTCGGACCCCGCGATCTTGTCGTTGTCCTTCGAGCCGGCATCACTGCTACCGCACGCGGTGAGCAGTAGGACTGTAGACGCAGTGAGCGCGACAGCAACGGACAAAGGGCGGCGCTTCACAGTGGCTCCCCGTGAGAGACAGAGGTTCAGTTGTGCACTGACGGTACCGGTGAGGTTTCCGGTTCACCACCGCGAACTTACGTGAGAGTGTGGGCAATTCAGGGCATGCTGGACTCCAGCGGCGTTGGTCGTGTCCGGATGGTGCCCTATCAGGTGACGGTGTTGGGTATCGCTGTGCCCGGGCGTCCGGCGCCGTGGCGTGAAGGGTTTCGATTCTCTGGCGTGGCGGTCTCAAGCCTGTCGCGATCGATACCCGTACCGATCGCAGGAGTCGCCCAGTCGTCGGAGCGTGCCCGTCGCGACTGCTTCTCGATGATGGTCCGGGTGTGGCGTGGCGCGGGCTTGCTGTCGTCATAAGTGGCGCTGAACGCGTTTGCTCATCCGTGCAGGCGAAGCGAAAGCGAAACGTTTGCTGTGTAGGGTGCGCTCGGATGAGGGGGAGGCATGGGAGCCGACGGCGACAACCCAAAGGTGGACAACCCGGACCGCGTGCGGCTGCAGAAGCTCAAGCGAGAGCTTGAGAAGGAGCGGGGTGAACTCGTGAGCTCCTTGAAGAAGGCGGCTGCGGACATCGGAAAAGGCGGCCGGGACTCGGTGAGGTCATGGGTCGGCAAGAACGCCGACAAGTGGCACGACGACGTGGCCGGCCACCGCAAGACGGTACGAACGCGCATTGACAAGGTACTTGAGGACATTCAGCGCGAAATCGACCGCATGCCGGAGAAGGTCACCCAAGAGGAAGCCAACTCGATGAACCGCAGCAGACACATGTACTGAAGCGGCCTGAGAGCAGCACTGGATCCGATGAGAGCGGAACGGGGAACGGCATGCGCCCGGATGACGGGGGAAGCAGCGGCGGCGTCTTCTCAGGGATCGACCCGGAGAAGCTCAAGGGCACGATCGACTCCGTACGGCGTGACCAGGGGACCCTGCAGGACCGGGCCTCCTACTACAAGGCACAGCTCGCCTACTGGGGCGTGGGCGTCCAGGAGCTTGCCGACATCTTGAAGGTGGCGTCCTGGGCCCAAGGTGAACTCCCCATGCTGAAACGGCGTTACCACTTGGCCCTCAACATGGACAATGACCCGTACCCCGGTTTCGCGGGCATGGTCCAGATCAACGAGGCGCAGGTGAACAGGGCCGCCAATACCGCGGCGACCAAGGCCGCCAAACGTGCCGCGGAGCTGGCGAAGAAGGACCCCGAGGACCTCAGCCCCGAGGAGTTCGACGAGTTGGATGCCCTATTCGCCGAGAACTACGACGAATATCCCTTTGCCGAAAAGGTCGTCGGAGCTCTCGGAGCGAGGAAGACGCTGCAGCTCTGGGAAAAGATGAGCAACCTCGACAGGCCTTCCGGGTACGGAGAAACCTCGGACTTCGAGCGGGCCGATGAGCTCGAAGAGATGCAGAAGCACCTGAGTCTCACCGTGGCCGCAGCCACCAACTCCAACTCTCCGGAGATGAGGAAGTGGAAGAAGGACATGGTCGAGATCGGTGACGATCCGATCTCGGATCCGGGTCCTGCTCCGAACGGGGGCTCCGGCGGTCCTGAGGGTTTCATCGTCATGAGCAACCTCATGCGCTACGGCGACTATGACGACAAGTTCCTCGAGGACTACGGAACCGCGCTCGTCAAGGAAGACAAGCGGGTCATGGAGGGTGCCGACAAGCTCTACGGATCCGGCTGGGGCACCACGAGCACGGTCAACCACCTGGGCAACGATGAGGGTAACGACCCTCTCACAGGTTACATGAAAGCACTTGCCAACAGTCCTGGCGCAGCGACCAAGTTCTTCACCGCCAAGCAGAAGGGCGACGGCGGTAAGGCCGAGACCAACTTCAAGTACCTCTTCGAAGAGCGCAAGTGGCCGGACGACAGCATGGAAGGCAAGGAGAGTGTGACCGGTCGGAACTCGATGGGGCACGCGCTAGAAGCGGCAACCACCGGGCATCGGCCCGGTGAAGCGGCTACGGCCGAGGACGTGAAGCACTCGAAGGAACAGGCGGGTCTGTTCAGTGCGCTTGTGAAGTCGGTGTCCGAAGATCAGGACCGACTGCGGGAACACGGATACATGTCGGACAGCTTCGCCAACATCTCGGCTGAGTACTTGCCGGATCTGCATCGCGCCCTGGGTACAGACGTCATGTACGGGGACAAGCTCTATCCAACTCCGGGCGTCGCAAGCCAAGTTGACAAGTATGACGCCGTGCGTTTCCTGCATGCAGTGTCCCGCAACAAGGAGGGATACGACAGGCTTAACGTCTCCCAGCACGTCTACGCTGCCGCGCTGATGGAGGCGCAAAAGAATCACCCAGATGCCTACCCCCAGACCACTGATGCCGCTATCGACGATATCGCCTATGGAACCGGACTATTCCAGGGTGTTATCGGCGACGGCCAACAGTTCCAAGCCGAAAAGAGCGACGCTGAGGCGAATGCGCGAGACGGTGCCTGGAAGGAACACGCGAGCCTGTGGGGCGGCTCCCTGGTCGGGAGCACCGTAGCCATCGCGACGGCGCCGTTCGCAGGTCCGGCGGGCGTGTATGCGGGTGGCTTGGCCGGCACAGCCGCAGGCGAGGTCTTCAATGGCATTCTCGACGGCTTTGACGGCGATGGGTCTAAGGAGAAGGAGCAGGTCTACAAGAACGTGGAGCGTGCGGATCAGATCGAACGCTCAGCCATCCTGACGACGCAGGAGTCCGTCAAATCAGCCACGGGTGATGCGGCGGCCGCATCCAGGGCTGGCGATGAGGCGGGCAGGGGATTTCGTGACAGCACTTCCCTCATCGAGCGCACCAGGGCCGCCCAGTAGCATTTCAGTCGGTTCGAAATTGATTGGGTGATCAATCTTGACGGATTTGAGCGGCCGGAGAGCTCTCCGGAATCCTCTGGTCTACGGTGCGGTGGCTGCGGTGGCCGTCATCGGACTGCTTGTTGCCTACTTCCTCGGAGCTTTCGAGGGGCGTGGAACCGTCAAAGCTGACGATGTGTGCCGTCAACTCCCCGACCAACAGGCGGCTGCCGACATCTTCAACTCCATACTGCCTCAAGCTGCCAGCTACGAATTCATTACGGGGCCATCAGCAAAAGCAGACTGGCACTACAACAGCGACTGCTTCGCAAAGGGTGACGGTGAAAACCTCCTCATCCTGCATGCCAACGCGGTCTCCACTGTGTCCTGGCGCAGGTGGGCCGATCACGAGCTGCCCCCTATCGAAGGAAAGGTCGAAGATTTCAGCGCTGGGATAAAGGGGATCTCAGCCGCTAATCTGGCCGCGATCTACGTCCCGTGCTACTCCAGGGAGAAGGTGAGCAAGGAGCCGTACAGTCTGACCGTCTACGCCGAGGCCCCACATGGGCTTGAAGGCTCGAAGGAAGAGGGACGGCAGGCGCTCATCGAACTGGCTACAACAGTAGGCCGTTACGCCCACAAAGAAGCGAAGTGTGATCTTCCGTCCAAACTTCCAGGCTGAGGACTGCATCCCTCGTATTTCAGGGCGGACACAGTGGTTTACCGGTGAGCGCGCCACGCTCAATCACCGGCACTTCCCCTTACGGACCTGATAGTCCGGCATCCTTAGCAGACTGGGCACACACGCGCGTCCCTGTGCGCGGGCTTCCGTGAGGTAAGCGCACTTGGTGGGACACGCCCTGAGCCGTCCGATGGGGTCCGCATGCATGCGCGACAAAGGTGCCCACTGAAGCTTCCCCTCCTCTTCGCCCTGCTGGTCTACCAGGGCTGGACCCAGCACGAGGTCGATGCCGCCAAGACGCGGTCGCCCTGTGCTCGGTGTCGGCGGCGTCAGCGAGGACACCCTGGCCGAGGACACCGACCTGGCCTTGGCCCTGTGGCGGTCCGGCTGGCGGGTGCCGTACGAGGACTCCGTCGTCGCCTGGACCGAAGTGCCCACCATGAAGCGGCCGTTGTGGCGGCAGCGGACCGGTGGTGCTACGGCACGCTCCAGGCGATGGGGCAGCGGCAGCAGCCGACGTGACGGCCGTCGCCCCCGATGTGCCGGATTTCTGGTTCGAACTGCCTCCCGGCTTCATGGAGTTCGGCCTCGACGAACATGCCGAAGCACGCCTGCTGTGGATGGCGGAGGCTACGGACTCGCACTTCACGACCGCAACGCCGGAGCAGAGGTTCAGCCTCGTCGTGTCGAGCGAGTACATCCTTCAGACGATGAATGCGGCGGGCGCCCAGCGCGTGTCGAGCTGCCTGCTGCGCATGCCCGGCGACCAGCTGTCCCAGGGCACGCTCTTGGGGGTGGTCGGAATACCGGAAGACGGGCCCGGAGTTCCAGGACCGAAGGGGCGGCGAAGCGGACGGCCGTCCAGTGGCGCGACCTGTATCCGGAAGCCGAGGCCGGGCTGGTCATGCTGCTCTGCGGCATCGCCGCCGTCTGCATCCGCGATCAGGAGCTGCAGATTCCAGGCGTACCGTTCGGCCCGTAGGAACCCCTATCTGTCACGATCCGGCAGGTTGTGTGTGACGTTGAAGACCGGTCCCGGTTCCGTCTTCTTCGTCTTCATGACCGAGGACCTCGATCACTGGGCCCAGTACCGGGAGGTGC
Organism: Streptomyces sp. NPDC006265; assembly: GCF_040613555.1. NCBI lineage: Bacteria > Bacillati > Actinomycetota > Actinomycetes > Kitasatosporales > Streptomycetaceae > Streptomyces > Streptomyces sp. NPDC006265. Next base: position 3,040 of record NZ_JBEXSH010000278.1, on the reverse strand, counting down.
TCAGCGGCATCATGCAATTGGTCTCGGCGGAGCAGCCGCGGGAGGAGTATGCCCGGGCCGCCGGCCTGGAGGCCGGAGAACGGAGAAGCCGGCATGAGCGACGTGACGCAAGCAGCGGACGAGGCGCGGCAGAGGCGCGCCCGCCATCCCGCCCTGCTCGCGGTCGGCATCGGTTGCTACATGCTTGCCGTGATGGCCGGGATGTTCCTTCTGGTAGACGATGCCGGGCCTTTGGCCCTGGCCCCCTTGTGGATCGTGCACGGCGTGCTACTCATCGTGCTGATCCGGAAGCTGGGGGCAAGGGCATCCAGTACGTACGCGATGATCTTCATCCTGATCGCGTCCGTGATGTTTGTATACGTGGCCGACATAGGCCGCGATGACCTCACACTGCAGCAGCGGGGTGAGAAGGTCACGGCCAAGGTCGTGAAGGAGTGGCGGGATCCTGCTCAGGGGCGCAAGGCCCGTGACTACAACTACTCGTTGGAGCGGGATGGCGGCACCAAGGTGCCAGGTCCTGCTATGAGAGCGACATCCGACCTCTACGACGTCGGGCAAGAGCTGACGGTGATCGAGGACTCCGAGGGCGAACTCCGTCCCCAGACGCCGGGCCAGGCGGATGCGACGGGCGAAGCTCTCGGAGCGGGCGCGTTCGCCCTCGCTGCACTCGGTTCCGTCGGCTGGATGACCTGGCGAGGATCCGACTCCGCGAGGCGCCGGGACGAGCAGGAGGGGCCGGGCCGGATCCGGAAGGCGTGCAAGACCATGACGCGCGACCACTCCACGCAGGATGAGCAGGAGGAGAAGCTGCGCGAGGCCCTGCGTACGTACCCCGCCGGCCGGTGTGGCTACATCGAGGTGGCCCCGGAGGAATTCCTGGACCTGACGCACGGCCGGGCGGCACGGATCGCCTGGGAGGTGGGCCTGCGCGCGGAGGCGATGGGCAACCGGGGGGCGTGGCGCTTCAAGGAGACCGTCCTCGAAGAAGTGCCGCACGACTGAGTCGCAGTGGACGGGTCGAGCACGGCCGACAAGTTGACGAGGCCGCATGAACGGATCGGGCCGCCCCCTTTCCTCGGCTACCGGGCTGGTGGCTGACGGCCATTTGGTTCAGGGCGGTCATGAGTCTTGTCTCGGGGCGGGCAACTCGGCCGCCAGGGCGGTCGGGACAGCCCCTTGTGCCTCCGGGGCGCGGCGGTCCCGCAGCGCGTCCGCGCAGACCGGGCACACCGCCACATCGAGCCGGTCCCGGCGGCCGAGCGGACACCAGCCGGTGCGCAGGGCCGCACGACGGTGCAGGGGACCCAGCCGGTGAGGAGAATGCGTCCGAGGTGTTGATAGGAGTCGCCTACCCCTACGTCCCGAACGCGACCGCATGGCACCTGACGGTCGGCGGCCGCGTACGGCGATGGGGCGACGTCGGCCGCCGCGGCCATTCCCTTCCCGGAGCACGGGTACGCGACGCCCCACTACCGACTTCGTGTGTGAATCGTGCAGGCATGATGGCCGACAGGTGACGAACCAGCCGCTGGGCAAAGGCCGTTGGGCTCCGTGGTGATTCGCTGGCGCACAGGTGGTGCTGTCATCCGGGGCTGGTACCGGCCGGGTTGAGCCGGTTCGACGTTGCAGATGGATAACAGGCCGCAACCTGCGGCCCGTGGGGTCGGACGCGCCTTGAGGGGCTTATGTGCGGCTGATACGGTGCGATGGCTTGACACTCACCCCCAGTGCTGGCTATTCGCCCAGGTCGGGCGGTTACGTCCGGCCCGTCCCGCACTTCTCCGTGCGGGTCGACGCGGGTGAAGTGTCCGAATTGAAGGCACATGACAGACATCTTCTTGGGTGTACGGGGAGCGGTTGCGTGAAGATCCAAGAGCGTACGGGGGCGGGCGCCGGTCGTTCCGCCGCTCCGGCTCAGCCGTCGGTCGGCGACCGGCTTCCCACCCCGCCTCGCGAGCGCAAACCGGCACTGGCCGCGCTCGCGGTGCTGCTGATCCTGGTGGGTGCGCTGGGCGCGACCATGCTCGTGCTTCAGGCCGGGGACCGGATCGAGGTCGTCAAGGTGACGGCGCCGATCCCGGCGGGCGGCTCGGTCAGCAAGTCGAACACGACCTCCGTCATGGTGGCCAAGGACGACAGCATCCACTACGTCGAGTGGACCCAGCTGGACCAGCTGAAGAAGCTGAAGGCCGTCAACGCCATCCCCGCCGGAGTCGTCGCGGTCGGCGAGATGTTCGGCGACGAGGCGGGTGTCGCGGCCGGCAAGGCCACGGTGGGTCTCTCCCTCAAGGCGGGCCAGTACCCGACCGGCATCAAGGAGGGCGACACCGTCGCGGCCTACCGCGTCAGTTCCGCCACCGGCGCCAACTCCGGCAACAGCAACAGCGGCAACTCCTCTTCGTCGGCGTCCAGCAACTCCGTCATCGCCGACAATGCCCGCGTCAGCTACGTCCCGGACCCGAAGGACAGCGGCGACGAACTCGTCGGCAGCACCAACCTGGCGGTCACCCTGACCGTCGACAGCGACAAGGCCGCCGACCTGGCCCAGGCCGCCTCCAACGGCGAGGTCGCTCTCGTCAAGGTCCCCGGTAACTCCGGCAACTAGAAGGCGGCACCCACCCCATGGCGCTCATCGCTCTCGCCGCCGACAAGGGTTCCCCCGGCGTCACCACCGCGGCCGTCGCGCTCTCTGCGGTCTGGCCCCGGCGTGTCCTGCTCGCCGAGGCGGACCCGGCGGGCGGTGACCTCGTCTACCGCAGTGCCGCCGCGCACGGCGGACCGCTCAACCCCAACACCGGCATGCTGTCCATCGCCGCCACCGCCCGCCGTGGCCTCGTGCCCGACCAGCTCTGGGACCACGTACAGCCGCTGAGCGGTGGGCTGGAGGTCCTTGTCGGGCTCGGGATCGCCGAACAGGCCGCCGGACTCGCCGGGTTGTGGCCCACCCTCGGGCACGCCTTCAACTCCCTCGCCGACTCCCCGCACGCCGCCGCCGACGTCATCGCCGACTGCGGACGCATCAGCGGCGACACCCCGGCCG
>NZ_JBEXSH010000277.1:9547-9943 GCF_040613555.1 Streptomyces sp. NPDC006265 | reverse complement strand
GGACCTCCTCGACGCCGGCGTCGGCGGAGGGGGCCGGCACGTCCGGGGTGGCGCCGAGCAGGAAGGCGCACTCGGGGGTCGCCTCCAGCAGCTCGTCGAGCGCGGCGCCGCCGAACTCCAGGTCGTCGAGGACGACGACCGCGCCGACCTCACGCACGTGACTGAGCAGTTCGTCCCGGTCCGGGCGGTGCAGGGGGGCGCTGTACACCGCGTGGAACAGGTCGTGCAGCAGGTCGCCGGAGGTGCGTCCGAAGCCGTTGAGGCGGACGACGCCGTCGGGGGCGAGGTCGGAGCAGTCCTCGGCGACGAGGTCGAGGAGGCGGGTGCGGCCGGAGCCGGGCGCGCCGGTGAGGCGGGTGGAGCGGCCGCGGGCGAGCAGGCGCACCAGGCGCTCGC
>NZ_JBEXSH010000277.1:0-9537 GCF_040613555.1 Streptomyces sp. NPDC006265 | reverse complement strand
GAGACGATGAAGCAGCAGGGTGCGCACCCCGAGGACACGGAGGGCACCTCTGACGGCCAGCAGCGGCAGGGCGGGCTGTGCGGGGCCGGGCGGCACCGGCGGGCGGGCCGCGCGGTCGGCCTCGGCACGTTCGGCCGCGGTGAGCTTCACGGGCCGGGCGGGCCGTTCGGCGGGCGGGCAGACCTCTATCTCGCTGCCGTCGACGGGGTTGACGGTCAGCAGGAAGTCACCGGAGACGAGCTGCACCGTGCGGGCGAGCGCCGGCGCGTGCTGCGCGAAGTCGGGTGTGAGGGATTCCCTGGGAGGGCGCTGGCGCGGCGCGGGGCCGTCACCGTCGTGGCCGTACTCCTCGGGTCCCTGGTTGTCAGGATCCATAGGTCAAGCCCCCCAAAAGCGTGTGTGTGCTTGGAAAAGCCCCTCCCGGCCTTGCTGCACACCGCGCTGTCGCTTCTGGTCCGGTCCCGCCGAAGGGTGTCAAGGCAGCGGGCAGCCGAACCCTAAACCTTCGCACAGTATCTACGACAGTCCGGGGTACCGCGCCGTCCATAACGTCACGGTCTCGTGAGGATTGTGCGCGTCGCACGGTTCGACGACGTGCGTCCGGGTCTCCCCGGTCGCCCGGCTCACACCCGCAGGAGGCGTCACACGCGGGGAAGGGTCTCCACCCCGATGCCACCCTCGATCGCCAGGATCCGGTGCAGGCGGGTGGCCACCAGCAGACGCTGCATCTGCGGCGGTACTCCGCGCAGCACCAGGCGCCGGCCGCAGCGGCCGGCCCGCCGGTGGGCCCCCATGATCACGCCCAGTCCGGTGGCGTCCCAGGAGTCCAGTTCGGACAGGTCCAGCACCAGGTCTCCGAGGCCGTCGTCGACGGCCGAGTGCAGGACCGTACGGGCGTCCGCCGCGCTCCGGACGTCGAGGCGGCCCCCGACGACCAGCTCGGCGTGGTCGCCCCTGATGTACATATGCGCTCCCCGTGCGTGCGAATCGTGCTCCGCGTTCTGATGTGGGTGATGCAACCTCTGACTGCGTGGAGGTGTCAGAGGTTGCTTCTTGTAAGCGAACCGATACCGAATTCACCCTGGCGTGTGATGGGCCCGGGGCATGTGCGGTTTCAGTGCTTGTAGAAGCCCTGCCCGCTCTTGCGTCCGATGTCACCGGCGTCAACCATCCGGCGCATCGACTCGGGAGCCGCGAACTTCTCGTCCTGGGACTCGGTGTAGATGTTGTTCGTGGCCTGCAGCAGGATGTCGACGCCGGTCAGGTCCGCCGTCGCCAGCGGGCCCATGGCGTGACCGAAGCCCAGCTTGCAGGCGAGGTCGATGTCTTCGGCGCTCGCCACGCCCGACTCCTGCAGCTTCGCGGCCTCGACGACCAGGGCGCAGATGAGACGGGTCGTCACGAAACCGGCGACGTCGCGGTTGACGACGATGCAGGTCTTGCCGACAGACTCGGCGAACTCCCGGGCCGTGGCGAGGGTTTCGTCGCTGGTCTTGTAGCCGCGGACGAGTTCGCACAGCTGCATCATCGGCACCGGCGAGAAGAAGTGCGTGCCGACAACACGCTCCGGGCGCTCCGTCGCTGCCGCGATCTTGGTGATCGGGATGGCGGAGGTGTTGGAGGCGAGGATCGCCTCGTCCTTCACGATCTTGTCGAGCGCGCGGAAGATCTCGTGCTTGACCTCGAGCTTCTCGAAGACGGCCTCGACGACGACGTCCGCGTCGGCCGCGGCGTCCAGGTCGGTGGTCGCGGTGATGCGGGCCAGGGCGGCGTCGGCGTCGTGCGCCTCCAGCTTGCCCTTGGCGACGAACTTGTCGTACGACGCCTTGATGCCGTCGGTGCCCCGCGTCAGCGCCTCGTCGGTGACGTCCCGCAGGACCACCTCCCAGCCCGCCTGTGCGGAGACCTGGGCGATGCCGGATCCCATGAGGCCGGCTCCGATGACGGCGAGCTTCCGTGCCACTGTGCGACTCCCCTGACGCGCTGCTTATGTCTGCTTCCCGGGCGGACACTAGCGCTCGTGAGGCGGCGTGCGCCTGACTTAGTAATGCGTTTCACGTCTCATGGAGTGAGACTCGTGTCACGTCCCACATGACGGACTTGGCGATCCTCCCGTCGGCCGAAGCCGAGAGGATTCCGACCTCAGCGGTCGGAGCGCTAATTCCTTGCGGTTTTGCGCTGGTTGGCGCTTCACAGACCGGCTGGCGCCGAGGTCTCCACGCCCTGTGACCCGTATGCCCGAGGGCCAGTACGTTCTTCGCGCCGACCGTGTCGGCGTGCTCTCGGTGACCGCAGGAGGTGCAGACGAACTTCGCTTGGCTCTCGCGGTTGTCCGGATGCACATATCCACAGGCAGGGCAGGTTGTTGAACTGAAAGCCGGGTTGACAGTGCGTACCGCGGTGCCTGTATGACGGGCGCGGCTGCGGACTGCCAGTTCGAAGGAGTGCCAGCCCTTGTCGAGGATCGCGCGATTCAGTCCTGCCTTCTGCCCGACATGCGTTCCCGGCTCGGCTGAGGTCCCTCTGGCGGTAGCGGTCATGCCGGCTGTGTTGAGGTCCTCGAGAACGACGAGGCCATTGCCGTCTACGACGTGGCGGGCCGTCTGCGCGTGGAAGTCCCGGCGGCGGTCGCGGACCCTTCGCACAATGACCCGCATCCTCTCTCGACACGCTTTTCGGCGGTTCGATCCCTTCTGGGTGCGGGCGTGCTGTTGCTGGAGCGTCCGGTATCGCTGGGCCTCGCCAGGGGTGATGAAACTCCTGGCGAAGAACCGGCCATCGCTGGTCGCGGCCAGCACCGCCACTCCGCGGTCAATACCGACTCGACCGCGCTCCAACGAGACTGCGGGTCCGGCGGTGCCGGTCTCCACCAGAAAGCTGACGTACCAGTGTTTGCCGTCACGTGAAACGGTGGCTGACTTCAGACTGCCGCCGAGCGGACGAGACCATCGAAAGATCACCCAGCCGAGCTTCGGCAGCCGCGCCCGGCCACGCTTGCGCCCGAGCCGCTCAATGGACAGGTGCCGCGGGTCAGGAAACCGGAAAGATGGCTGCCACCGCTGCTTCGCCCGCCACAGCACACCGAACGTGCCGTGGGTGCGGCATGCTCTGTCCAGGTCCCGAAGAGTCTGCTGGAGAATGTGGGACGGCGCGGTCCTCAGCCACGGATGCTCCACCTTGGCCTCAGCCATCTCGCGGGCCTGCTGCACATAGTCGATCCACGCGCCCCGACGCCGGTACTCGCGCCGTTGCTCGAGGCCGATGTTCCACACCGCCCGGCAGATGCTGCCGTACTCCTCGGCCCTTCTCTCTGCTCAGGCGTGAACTGGAGCCGGTATCTCCTGCCGACCAGCATGCTTCCCCCCTCCTGAGCGACGCGATGACCTCACCTCCGTCAACGACGCTCCGACCTCCAGGACACCGGTGCGAATCAGGTGCGCTTGTGCGAGACAAAAGGTGAGGGGGTACGCCCATGACACGAACGTCTAGATTGGCCACATGGTCAATCTGACACGCATCTACACCAGGACCGGCGACCAGGGCAGCACCGCCCTCGGCGACATGAGCCGGGTCGCCAAGACCGACCTGCGGATCTCCGCGTACGCCGACGCCAACGAGGCGAACGCGGCGATCGGCACGGCCATCGCGCTGGGCGGCCTGGACGAGGAGATCGTCACGGTCCTCACCCGCGTCCAGAACGACCTGTTCGACGTGGGAGCGGACCTGTCGACGCCGGTGGTGGAGAACCCGGAGTTCCCGCCCCTGCGGGTCGAGCAGTTCTACATCGACAAACTGGAGGCGGACTGCGACCGCTTCAACGAGCAACTGGAGAAGCTCCGCTCCTTCATCCTCCCCGGCGGCACCCCCGGCGCGGCACTGCTCCACCAGGCCTGCACGGTCGTACGCCGGGCCGAACGCTCGACGTGGGCGGCGCTGGATGTCCACGCCGAGGTGATGAACCCCCTCACGGCGACCTACCTCAACCGCCTGTCCGACCTCCTGTTCATCCTCGCGAGGACGGCGAACAAGGAGGTCGGAGACGTGCTGTGGGTGCCGGGCGGGGAGCGGTAGTCAGGTCCTGCCGCGTGCCGCCCGCCACAGGCCGGAGGCCACCAGCGCGCCGCCGACGCACATCATCACGATGCCGACCTTCGTGAGGGCGACGACGGGGACCTCCACATCGCCCGTGAACAGCCACAGCCCGAGGCCGATCACGAAGGTGACGACGCCTTCCACCAGATTCCCGCGGGCCTTGCTCATCGGTGTGCCCTCTCCTTCGCCGGCCGCTCCTTTGGCTCCGCCCCCGCGGGAGCCTTCCGCGGCCAGATCGCATAGCTCAGCGCGATCAGGCCGTGGATCCCGGTCGTGCGCCAGGCCACCCAGCGCCAGCTCTCCAGGGAGGTGACACGGCTCGGGTCGTCGACGTACCGGATGGCGAGCTGGATCAGCACGGTCGCGACGACGGCTCCGGTGAGCGTGCCCAGCCACACCTTGCCCTCGTGGCGTGCCCGGGCCATGCCGTAGCGGGGCGGGCCGATCGGCTTCGGGGCGCCGCCCAGCCGGTGGGCCGCGTGACCGTCGAGCCACTTCACGGTGCGGTGGCCGTGTCCGACGGTGTAGCCGATGTACAGCGCGGCCAGTCCGTGCGTCCAGTTCGGCTCGGCGCCGTTCTTCAGGTCCAGCGCGGTGGCGACCAGCAGGACGACCTCCAGCAGCGGCTCGCACAGCAGCAGCGCCAGGCCGGTGCGCGGCATCTTCAGCAGGTAGCGGGTGGCCAATCCGGCGGCCAGCAGCACCCAGAAGCCGATCTCGCAGGCGGCGATCAAGGCGACGATCACGGTTCGCTCCTCTCGGATCACCCTTCCAGGCTCCCGGTCGGCGCGGCCGGAATCGTCGTCGCGACTGACGAACCCGCGGTACATCGAAAGATGCAGCCGGGGACCCTACGTGGGGATCACGCGCCGGGCGTGACGGCCGTGTTGGATGGTGCCATGGCCGTACGACTCCCCCGCCCGCACCGCTTCGACCTCTGCGTCGCGCTGGGCGGCCTGGTCGGCGGGCTGCTGCTGTGGGGCCTGGGCCTCGCCACCCGTCCGCACACCGAGGTGTACGTCCTGCTGCCGGGGCGCTGGCCGATCCTGCTGCCGCTGCTCGTCATGTCCGGCTGCGAGCTGCTACGCCGGTCCGCCCCGCGCGCCGCCCTGCTGACCGGCACGGCCGCGATCGTCATGGACGTCGTCACCCAGGGCAACCTGGTCACGCTCCTGATGTACACCGATCTGATGTACGCGGCCGTCCTGTACGGCCCGCCCGCCTCGGCCCACCGCATCCCGCGCATCACCGGGCTGCTGTCGGTGGCGGGGACCGTGGTGCCGTTCGCGCTGTGGCGCGAGCCCGAGGCACTGCTGATCGGTGTGATCACCGGTGTCGTGGCGTTCGCGCCCGCCGCCACCGGTCTGATCGTCCGCAACCACCGCGACGCCGCAGAGGCGGCCCGGCTGCGCGCGGAACAGACCGCCCTGCTCGCCGAGATGGACCGCACCCAGGCCGTCACCGCCGAACGCGCCCGGATGGCCCGCGAGCTGCACGACATGGTCGCCAACCACCTGTCCGCGATCGCCATCCACTCCACCGCCGCCCTCTCCCTGGAGGACCCGAAGACCTCGCAGCAGGCGCTGGTGGTCATCCGCGAGAACAGCGTGGCGGGGCTGTCGGAGATGCGACGGCTGATCGGCATCCTCCGTGACTCCAGCGGCGATCTGGAACCGGCCGCGGCCCCGACCCTCGACAGCCTCGGCTCCCTGGTGGAGGGCGCCCGCACCAACGGCCTGGACGTCACGCTCGACGTCGCGCACGGCACCGTCCCCGTGCCCTTCGAGCTCGCCGCCTACCGCATCGTGCAGGAGTCCCTCACCAACGCCCTCAAGCACGCCGGACCCGGCCGAGTGGCGGTGTCCGTCGACCAGCGGGACGGGCTGCTGAACGTCACGGTGACCAGTCCCTACGGCGACCGGGACGGGCCGAGCGCCCCCGGCTCGGGCGCCGGGCTGGTCGGCATGCGGGAGCGCACCGCGCTGCTCGACGGCACCTTCGAGGCGGGTCCCGAGGACTCGCCGGCCGGCAAGTTCTGGGCCGTACGCGCCACCCTCCCCGTCCACGACACCGTCGAAGGAGACATCGCATGATCCGCGTCGTGGTCGCCGAGGACCAGTCCGCCGTCCGTGCCGGCCTGGTCCTCATCCTGGGCAGCGCGCACGACATCGAGGTGGTCGGCGAGGCCGCGGACGGTGAGCAGGCGGTGGTGCTGGCCCGGAGGCTGCGGCCGGACGTGGTGCTGATGGACGTTCAGATGCCGCGTCTGGACGGGGTGTCGGCGACCCGGCAGGTCGTCGCGGAACGGCTGGCCGACGTGCTGGTGCTGACGACGTTCGACCTCGACGAGTACGTCTTCGGGGCGCTGCGGGCGGGCGCGTCGGGCTTCCTGCTGAAGAACACCGAGGCGAGGCAGCTGCTGGAGGCGGTGCGGACGGTCGCGCGCGGAGAGGGGCTGATCGCCCCGGCGGTCACGCGGCGGCTGATCGCGGAGTTCGCCGCGAAGCCGACGCGCGAGCCGGCGGCCGATCCGGCCGTGCTGGACCGGCTCACCCGGCGCGAACGCGAGGTGCTGTCCTGCCTGGGCGAGGGCCTGTCCAACGCGGGCATCGCCGAGCGGCTGGACATGGCCGAGGCGACCGTGAAGACCCATGTCAGCCGGTTGCTGGGGAAGTTGGAGCTGCGCAGTCGCGTGCAAGCGGCGGTGCTGGCTCAGGAGTTGGGGATCTGAACCGATCCCGGACGTGGTGGTCCAGACCTATTGACCGGTGGTCCAGACCTTTCTATTCTCACCGCACCATGAGTGGGCGTGAGGCTCAGTCACGCCCCCACAACTCCATCAAGGAGGCGCAGCATGCGCTTCAGACACAGAGCCGCGGCAGGGTTCGCGACCCTGTTGCTCCCGCTGGCCGGACTCGTCGGCCTGGCGAGCCCGGCCCAGGCCGCGACGTCCGCCACCGCTTCCTACGCCAAGACCCAGGACTGGGGCTCCGGCTTCGAGGGCAAGTGGACGGTGAAGAACACCGGCACCACGGCCCTCAGTTCCTGGACCGTCGGGTGGGACTTCCCCTCGGGCACCTCCGTCACCTCCGCCTGGGACGCCGACGTCACCTCCTCCGGCACCCACTGGACCGCGAAGAACAAGTCCTGGAACGGCACCCTCGCCCCCGGCGCGTCCATCTCCTTCGGCTTCAACGGCAGCGGTACCGGCTCTCCCACGAACTGCAAGCTCAACGGCGGAAGTTGCGACGGTGGCACCACGGAACCCGGCGACAGCGCGCCGAGCGCCCCGGGCACCCCCACCGCCTCGGACATCACCAACACTTCGGTGAAGCTCTCCTGGTCCGCCGCCACCGACGACAAGGGCGTCAAGAACTACGACGTCCTGCGCGACGGCACCAAGCTCGCCACCGTGACGGGCACCTCGTACACCAGCAGCGGCCTCACCGCCGGCACCGACTACTCCTACTCCGTCCAGGCCCGTGACACCGCCGACCAGACCGGCCCGGTCAGCGGCGCCGTCCGGGTCCGCACCACGGGCGGCACCACCGAGCCGCCCACCGGCGACAAGGTCAAGCTCGGCTACTTCACCGAGTGGGGCGTCTACGGCCGCAACTACCACGTCAAGAACCTGGTGACCTCGGGCACGGCGTCGAAGATCACCCACATCAACTACGCCTTCGGCAACGTCAAGAACGGGCAGTGCACCGTCGACGACACCTACGCCGCCTACGACAAGGCCTACACGGCCGACCAGTCCGTCAGCGGCACCGCCGACACCTGGGACCAGCCGCTGCGCGGCAACTTCAACCAGCTGCGCCAGCTGAAGGCCAAGTACCCGCACATCAAGGTGCTGTACTCCTTCGGCGGCTGGACCTACTCCGGCGGCTTCGGCCAGGCCGCGGCCAACGCCGCCGCGTTCGCCAAGTCCTGCAAGGCCGTCGTGGAGGACCCGCGCTGGGCCGACGTCTTCGACGGCATCGACATCGACTGGGAGTACCCGAACGCCTGCGGCCTGAGCTGCGACGCCTCCGGCCCAGCGGCGTTCAAGAACCTGATGTCGGCGCTGCGCACCGAGTTCGGTCCGAACTACCTGGTCACCGCGGCCATCACCGCCGACGGCTCCTCCGGCGGCAAGATCGACGCGGCCGACTACGGCGGCGCCGCCCGGCATCTCGACTGGTACAACGTGATGACGTACGACTACTTCGGCGCCTTCGACAAGGACGGTCCGACCGCCCCGCACTCCCCGCTCACGTCCTACCCGGGGATCCCGCAGGAGGGCTTCAACTCGGCCGACGCGATCGCCAAGCTGAAGGGGAAGGGCGTCCCGTCCAAGAAGCTGCTGCTCGGCATCGGCTTCTACGGCCGCGGCTGGGCCGGCGTCACCCAGTCCGCCCCGGGCGGAGCGGCGACCGGCGCGGCTCCGGGCACGTACGAGGCGGGCATCGAGGACTACAAGGTCCTGAAGAACTCCTGCCCGGCCACCGGCACCATCGCCGGCACGGCGTACGCGCACTGCGGCAGCAACTGGTGGTCGTACGACACCCCGGCCACCATCGCGGGCAAGATGAGCTGGGCCAAGAACCAGGGCCTGGGCGGCGCGTTCTTCTGGGAGTTCAGCGGCGACACGAGCAACGGCGAACTGGCGAACGCCATCGACAACGGGCTGAGGTAGGTCCGCACGCCTCACAGGGAACCGGCCGCGGGCAGCCACTGGAGCTGACCGGGGCCGGTTTCACGCGCCTCTCGCGCCCCCGGCGCACGCCTTGCAGGGATTTTCGGCCATGCGGTGTGGGCCGGACGGCCAATGCCGCAACGCACGGCCCAGAGGCGACGGTGAATCTTCCAGCAACAAACGGAAGTTCTCATTCAGGGGGGACGATGAAGTTCAGGACCACGATGGCGTCCACCGGAGTACTCGCGGCGACGGCGGCCGCCGTGCTTGTGGTCGCCGGACCGGCCGCGGCCTCGGTGGCGCTCGACCCGGCCACGGGCACGGGATTCGTCGGCAAGGGCGACGTGCAGACGTCCTTCGCCTGGAACAACAAGCAACTGCAGACCAACAGCGACGGAGTGTCCTTCACATACGCCACCACCACCCACTACAGCGCGGTCTGTGAGTAGGACACCGCAACCGGAACCAAGGGGCAGAAGACCCACGACGTCACCCTCAAGCGGCACGCCGACGTGAACAGCGCGGTGGCCTACGACGCCCGGGCGCGCACCCAGATCACCGGCTTCGAGTTCACCGGTTTCGGCGCCACGACCACCAGCGCCACCGTCCCCGTCGTCGGCGAACAGTGTGTGGGCGGCGACGGCGTCCACCACAACGGGACGTGGGTGTCGCTCACCGCGGAGTCCAGCACCGGCGGCCTGTCCGTCGTCCATGGAGGGACGGCCGTGCCACTCGGCTCCTGACCACCCGGGGGAGCAGCCCGCATG
>NZ_JBEXSH010000276.1:0-9949 GCF_040613555.1 Streptomyces sp. NPDC006265 | reverse complement strand
TTGAGTTGACCGGGTCGGAGAGCGGGTTCAGCCAGTCGGAGGGCGGGTTCGGCGGATCGGAAGGCGGGTTCATCGAACTCGACGGTGTGGAGAAGCGGACCATGGACGCGTGGGCGGCGCTCAGTTCGGCGGCCTTCGCCTCGGGTCCTTCGGCGTCCTCCGCGGGGATCTCGGCGGTGGCGAGCAGGACGCAGGCGCGGGCCAGGGCGGCGTCTGCGGGTGCGCCGGCGTCGTCGTACAGGGCCGCGGCCTCTTCGTGCAGGGCGGCGGCGTCGGCGAACTCGTCCCTCTCGTGCGCCCGGTTCGCCTCGTCGGTCAGCAGGTCCGCGCGCAGTCGGGCGAGCGGGCCCACGGCCGGGTCGTCGGGGTGGGTGTAGTCGCGGGCGGCGACGAGCGTGCGCAGCCGCGCCCAGCAGGCCCGGGCGTCCGGGTGCCCCTGTTCGTCCGCCGCCCGTGCGCGGAGGATGAGCTCGGGGAGCGCGTCGGCGACGGCCGCCGCCGGGCGGGCGGGGGCCGTGGCGACGGGGGCTGCCGGGGCCACGTCGTCCAGGCTGCGGGTGCGCAGGGTCAGCTCGAGGGCGTCCAGGAGCGGGGCGCGGTCCAGACGGGTCCTGCGGCGGTCGGCGTGGGTCGTGGTGCCGTTGCGGGCGTCGAAGCGGGCGGCGAGGTCGTCGGCGCGGCCCCGCACTTCGGCGCGCAGGCCGGTGACGGTCCAGGTGCGGCCCGCGTATCCGGCGGTCGGCAGCTCGCCGTGGTCCAGAACCTCGACACGCTGGAGGAGGACCTCCACGCCGGTGAGGTAGTCGAGCTGGTCGAGCGGCGAGTCGACCTCGTCGAACAGGTTCCGGTTCTCGGCGAGCAGTTCCAGGCCGCGGGCCTCGTTGCCGGTCAGGGCGCAGAACTCGAGGTGCCGTCCGACCTCTGCGGACATCGACGGGGTGCGGCGGCAGCGGCGGTAGCCGGCGAGGTGCAGGTCGCGGGCCCGGTCGGAGCGGCCGGTGCGCAGCAGGGGCAGCAGCGCGTACGACAGGGAGCGGGCGGGCTCCTCCTGGCAGGACTCCTGGCCGGCCAGGACGGGCTCCCAGGCGCGCAGGGCCCGCTCGTCGTCACCCGCCGTGAGGTGGTACAGGGCGCGCTCGCAGATCTCGCAGGCCTCGCAGTCGCTGAGCCGGGTGCGGGTGCGGCCCGCCCACAGCTCGTAGGCGAGGATGGTGTCCTCGCCGACGTGGGCGGCGAGCTGGTACGCCTGTCCGTAGTAGGGGTGGAGGCCGAGGCCGGCCTTCTCGTAGCGGTCGCGCATCTCCGTCAGCCACTGGCGCAGGCTCGCCAGCGGTATCTCGGGCAGGGCGCGCAGGGCGTTGGCCACCCACTTGAACCGCCAGAACAGCAGGTGGCGCAGGCTGTCGTCGAAGACGTCGGGCTGCTCGTCGAAGAGGGTGAGCAGGCGGGCGAAGACGACGGGTGACTTCCGGGGTTCGGAGCCGTAGGTGTACGCCTCCTGGAGTTCGAGGAGGGTCCGGACGAGTGGGAGGGGCTCGGCGAACCGCTCGGCCACGTCGACGAGTTCCTCGGCCGTGACGGTGCGGGTGCGGCCGTAGGGGCGCCGTTGGTTGTCCTGGAGCGCCTGGTACAGCTCGTCCGTGTTCTGCGGTTGCGGTGCGGTCGGCATCGTCAGCTGTCCTTGCGGAGGGCGTGGGCGAGAAGGTCGAGGAAGGAGCGGTTGATGAGGCTCGACTCGGCGGGCCGGAGCGGGCGCCGGGACAGCATCGCGGCCTGCCCGTAGAGGGCTTCGGCGCTGGTGCGGGCCAGCTCGGGCTCGTCGATCGAAACCGCCGTGCGGACCAGCGGGTTGAGCTGGTTGAGGATCAGCTGGGCCCGTGGCGCCTCCTGGCGCAGGGCGCCGAGGATGTCGCCCCACAGGCCGCCTTCCTGCTCACGCGCGAGCTGGGAGCGGGTGCGCTCGTGCCGGGCCTCGCGGCTGTCGATGAGCAGGGCGGGCGCGGAGACGGGCTGGAAGGTGCGCAGGGCGACATCGCAGTCGAAGACGGCGAGGGCGTCGCGGGCCTGGGCGAGATAGGCCGCCGCGGCGAGTTCCGTCTCCCGGTCGACGGGGTCGAGGTGGGCGGTGAGGGTCGCCGGGTCGAGGTCGGCGACGGTGGCCTCGGGCCTGATCTCGGGCAGCCGGTGGACCAGTTCACGGTCGTAGGTGTAGCCGCCGTTGACGACGCCGAGCCCGGCGGCCGAGGCGATCGCCGCGACCTGCCGGAACTCCTCCACGCTCGACGTCACGAGCACGGTGCGGTGGGTGCGTGCGAACTCGTCCAGGGTGGTGTGCCCGTCGGTGGTCTCGAACGGCAGCCAGGGCAGCAGCATCCGCAGGATCTCGTCGTCGTGGACGGCGAGGGACTTCACGGCCAGGTGGTGGGCCTGGAGGAAGCGGCCGAGCAGGTCCGGGTCGCTGGCGGCGGCCCGGGCGATCCAGTCGCGCAGCCGCTCGGCGAGGGCGTCGCGGACGGCGGCGAGGGTGTCGTCCTCGTACAGGGACTCCCTGGACGCCGTCGGGCGCAGGCTCTCGGCGTCGACGACGCAGCGCACGAAGAACGCCCACTCCGGCAGGATCTCCTCGGCCTGCTCGGACAGCAGCATGCCCTTGACGTGCACGCGGTGTCCGTGGCGGCGGCCGGCCGGCACGGTCTCGGGCAGCACGCAGGCGATGCCCTTCAGGCCCACGGCCGGCAGGTCCAGCTCGATGGTGTCCAGCGGCTTGAAGCCGAAGACGTCCTCGCCGTAGGCGGTCAGTGCGCGGGAACGGGCTCCCGGGGTGGGGTACGTGCGGGCCCAGGGGGCGGGTTCGGGGTTGACGGACACGCCCGGGCCCTCTGCGAGGCCGCCGGTGCCGGCTGCCGTTCCGTCGTCGAAGGTCACCGGGTGGCGCAGCAGGGAGCCGAAGTGGCGGGCCAGGGCGTGCACCTGCGCCGGGCGGGTCCACTCCCCCGCGTCGGCGCGCGGCGTCAGCGTGACGGTGGTGCCGGGGCGGGGGCGGGCGGAGGTGGGCAGGGTGCGGACGGTGTAACTGCCGTCGCCGCGTCCGCGCCACTCCACGGCGGGTGCGTCGGGGGTGCGGGCGGAGCGGCTCAGGACGTGGATCTCGTCCGCGACCAGGAAGCAGGAGAGCAGGCCGATACCGAACTGGCCGATGAAGTCCGCGCGTTGCTCGGCGATCCGGTCGGCGCGCTTGCTGCTGCGGCCGATGGTGGCGAGGAAGCCGTGCACGTCGGCCTCGGTGAGACCGACGCCGTCGTCCTCGACGCGTACGACCGAGCCGTCCGCGTGGAGACGGACGCCGAACGCGTCGGCGGGCGCGGCAGGTTCGACGGCGCGCCGGGCGGTCAGCGCGTCCACCGCGTTCTGCATCAGTTCGCGCAGGTAGACGCGGGGGCTGGAGTAGAGGTGGTGGGAGAGGAGGTCGACGAGGCCGCGCAGGTCCACCTGGAAGGTGCGGTCGGCGCCGGGCGCGTTCGGGGCGGTGTCGGGGAGAGTCATGAGGCAGTCCGGGGTGGGAGGGGTGAGGGGAGGGCGAGTGGCGCGCGGCAGGCACCGGGGCCGGGCGCGTGCGCGGGCAGGGGCGCGGGGAGGCCGGGTGTATCAGCGCGGGCGCTCGGGATCGGACTCGGGCGCGGGCGCGGGGCTCGAACTCGGGCCTGGCCGTGGGCGCTGGGGCGCGAACTCGGGGGTGCGCGCGGGTCCTTCGAGCCCGGGTGCTCAGGCGCGGCGGTGCCGGCGGGCGAACTGCTTCTCGGGCTCGGCGAAGAATTCCCAGGGCCACGTGGTGTAGGCACCGTCCAGCGTCTGGAAGACGCGTCGGACCGTGTGGCGCTCACCGGCCAGGGACAGGGCCATGGCGAACATGTTGAAGTCCTGCTGCCAGCCCGGGCGCCACACGTAGGAGGGGTGGAGGATGCTGTGGTCGGCCGCCTCGCGCAACTGCGCCTGGATCTCGGAGGTGACGAGGTAGTCCCCGCGGTCCGACTCGACCCACTCCTCGATGTACGCCATGGCGATCACGCAGCCGAGGCGGTGCCCGTGCGGGGCGCGGGCGAACGTCTCCTGGGCGAACGCCAGGGCCTGCCCCGGCTCACCGCCCCAGCGGGGCTGCAACTGCGACAGCCACTCGATGTGGGTCTCGGTGTCCAGTGGGTCACGGCGCAGGGCGGCGTCGCGGCGGGCCTCGTTGACGGCGGGGCCCAGTGACATGCCGCGGCCGGAGGTGAGGAGTTGACGCCACGGCGTGACCCAGTCCGGCCGCAGCTCGGCGGCCTCCAGCAGGCGTTCCTCGGCGATCTCCAGCCGCTCGTGGAAGACGCGCCACTGGTCCTGTGTGACGTTCACGGCGCGCTCGGCGGTACGCGCCTCCCAGCCCCAGGAGATGTGCCGCGCCCCGGATATGAGCAGGGCCGTCGCCCGGTGCTCCTTGTCCTCCTCGACGGCCCGGCCGATCCAGTCCTGCACACCGTCCAGCTCGGCCAGTTCACCCAGGACCGCATGGTCGCGGCCGAGGTCGAAGGCGGTCAGTGCCGCCTTGACCGCGTCCCAGTCACCCGCGTCGGCCGCCTCGATCAGCGCGAGCACCCGCGCGTCCCCGAGCGCGCGCAGCGTGTACATCCCGTTCTTCTGCCTGCGCGGGACCGGAAGGGCGTACGGATCCGCCGCCGGTCTCTGTGCATCCCTGCCGAACAGCTTGCCGAACATGGCGCGCCCTCCCCTGGTCCCGCGTGATCTTCCGGTGCAGCATAAGGGGGCCCACCGGCAGTCCCTCCACCGGGTTTTCACGGTGCTTCACCAGCTCAGGCCCGGGGCTCGGCACAGGTCAGCTCCCGGGGACGCGCAGGGCCAGGACGGCGACGTCGTCGTCGTTCCCGGCGGGGCGGACGCGGCGCAGGAGCTGGTCGGTGAACGAGGCCAGGGGCCGGTGGGCGAGGGCGGCGGCGTGCTGGCGCAGCCGGTCGAGCCCCTCGTCGAGGGTGCGGCGGGGCGCCTCGATGAGGCCGTCCGTGTACAGCACCAGGGTGGAACCGGGCGGCAGCTGCGTGGTGGCGTCCGGGCGCCGGGTGCCGGTCTGCGTGCCCAGGAGGATGCCGTGGCCGTCGGTGAGGTACTCGGCCAGACCGTCCCGGCTGATCAGCAGCGGCGGGGGGTGGCCGGCGTTGGTCCACGACAGTTGCCAGTGGCCGTCGTCGGCCGGTTCGACCCGGGCGAAGATCGTCGTGGCCATGTCGACATCGGTGATGTGCTGGATCGCCTCGTCGAGCCGTTCGACGATCCGGCTGGGCGGTTCGTGCTGGGACCAGGCGTAGGCGCGGAGCATGTTGCGGACCTGCGCCATGCCGGCCGCCGCCTCCAGGTCGTGGCCGACGACGTCTCCGATGGCCAGGGCCGTGGAGGCGTCGGACAGGGGGAAGGCGTCGTACCAGTCGCCGCCTATCTGTGAGGCGTCCGGTGCGGGCAGGTAGCGGACGGTCATCTGCAGGCCCGCGACGCCCGGCATCTGCGGCAGCAGATGGTTCTGCATCGTCTCGGCGACCTTGCGCTGGCGCTGGTACAGGCGGGCGTTGTCGAGGGCGAGGCCGGCACGGCGGGCGATGTCCTCGATCAGGGGCAGGTCCACGGCTGTGAAGGGCGCCGGGTTCTCGTCGCGGCCCAGGGTCAGCGCTCCCAGGACCGCGCGGGTGCTGCGGATGGGCGCTATGGCCGCGGAATGCATGCCCGTGGCGTCGAACAGGCGGCGCTGCTCGACCGCGATGCCGGAGTCCGGTGGCCCCTGGTAGGTCTGCGGGCCGGCCAGGTTGGAGGCGACGCCACGCAGGGCCCGGGACAGCGGCATCGGGGATTCCTCGGGGACCGGCGGCATCGGCCCCTGCAAGTCCTCGCGGTGCGTGAACGTGTCACCGTCGGCGTGGACCACGACGGTACGCCACACCTCGTCGCGCTCGGTGATCAGGTCGACGACGACCCAGTCCGCGAGGCGGGGCAGGACCAGGGTCACCAGCCTGCGCAGCGCCTCGTCGGCGTCGAGCGTGGAGGTCAGCTGTGCGGTGGTCTCGGCGAGCAGGGCCAGCCGGTGCAGCTCCGAGAGCGGCTGGGCGGTGGGCTCCGGCAGCGGGTCGGGGGCCTGCTCGTGGTCGGGGGCGTGGAAGATGACGAGCGTGCCGGCGTGGCGGCCACCGACGTCGTACGGCGTGATCAGCCAGGAGATGCGCAGCAGGGTGCCGTCGGCGCAGGCGAAGTAGTCCTCGTCCGCCTGGGCCGTGCGCCCGGCGTGGAAGGCCTGCCGCATGGTGCACTGGGTTCGCGGCAGGGGCTGCCCTTGCGGGCCGCGGTGCAGCAGGTCGTGTGCGTCATGCCCGGTCAGGTCGTCGGCGGACCGGCCCAGGAGGTGTTCGGCACGGGTGTTCGCGGCGATGATGCAGCCCTGCTCGTCCACGACGTAGGCGCCGGCGCCGATGGCTTCCAGTATCCCGGCCAGCACGACGGACGCTGTCGGCACGGACGGCCCATGAATGGTCTCCGTGTGCTCCGGCCCCGTCATCGCGGCCTCCCTGCTGATCGGGCCGGCGTCCCTGTCACCGGCATGCCCTGCCTGCTTGCCTTCCCCGTATGCCCCTGCGGCAGCAAATTCCACGTCGCCCGGCGACGCGCGTCCTCCTCGCGGGCCCTGCGGGCCGCTGACCTGCGGTGCCGGGGGCCGAGCCGGGCGTGGCGGTCAGGGACGCGCAGCAGCCGCACTGCGATCGCCGCGATCGCGTCGGGAGACGGTTCCGCGTCGACGGCCCTTCCCCCGCTCGTCCGGCTCGAGGGGTTCGAGCGTGACGGGTTGCGAGCCGAGCAGCGTTCTCGGCATGCAGCGGCCGGTGCGGCCGCCGACACGCCGGGGCAGGCCGCGCGCAGGGTGTCCCGGTAGCTCCGCTTCGGTGCGGAGCAGGCGACCACGCAACCGGTGCCCCCGGAGACCCCCATGACCACGACGCACGGTCGGGATGTCTCTGGCCGGGAGCGCAGGCGGGACTCACTGTCCGCCCTCCCGGAACACGACGACCGGGCCGTCGGCGTGCTGGGCGCAGTGCTGGGCGACGGACCTCAGCAGCAGCCCCGCGAATCCCCCGAGCCCCCGGCTGCCGACGACGAGCAGGGAGGCCTCGCGGGCGGCGCGGAGCAGCACGCCGACGGCGGCCGTACTGGCCCTCGGCGCGTACCTCCACGGGTGGCTGCGCTCCCGCGGTCTCCTCGACCACCCGCGTGAGGTCTTCCCGTGCCCGGCCTTCCAGCGCCGCTTCATCGCTCCTCGTCGGAGGCGGCCGGCCGAGAGCGCCGTGGAACCGCGGTTGGTCCCAGGCCGTCACGGCCGGCACCATGCCCCGGTGAGCTCCGCCTGGCGCACCGCCCGCCGCAGGGCCTGCTTCGAGGAGTCCGAGCCGTCCACCCCGACCACGGTGCGGCCCGTCTCCTCGCGCTGGTCGGCCGTGACCTCTCCTCGAGACGACGCCGGGACCACCACGCCGGTCCGCGGTCCGCAGCCCCGCGGCTTGCCTTCCAGCCTCACGCCGACCGGACCGTATGCCCAGTCCGACGGGTCCGGACGGGGCCCGGCCCGGGACGAGCCGGCCGGGGTTCTCGCTCAGGTCAAGGTCAGGTCGGGTCGACGTCGGTGTGCAGCGGGTGGTGGTCCGAGTACGGCGTCGGGTGCACGCGGTGCCTGAGCGGGACGAAGCCGCGCAGGAACACGTAGTCGAACTTGCTCTGCCAGTCGGTGGTCGGCTGACAGGTGCCGGTGGGCGAAGGATGGCACTGCGGGTCCGCGTCCGTGGCCAGTGCCCAGATCGCGGTCAGTTCGGGAGAGTCCGGCACGGCGTTGAAGTCGCCGAGAAGGATCGCGCGGTCGTGCCGGGCGACCTCTGCGGCGAGGACGCGCGTCTGCTCCGCCCGGACCGCCTCTTGACGCCGTTGGGCGAGGTGCGTGTTGAAGACCCGGACGGAACGGTCGCCCACGGTGGTGGTGACGGCCATGTAGCCGCGGTCTTCGGAGCCGCCGTCGGGATACTCCACGTTGACGGGGTCCGTCATCGGTGCCGCCGAGAGGATCGCCTGGCCGAAGGCCCCCGGATTCCACGGAGTCCCTCCGCAGCGGCCCCATTTCCGCAGGACCGATCCGTACTCGACGTGGTAGACCAGCCCGTGGAGGTTCTCCAGATACTCACGGATCCTCTCGACGTCACGCACACACGCTTCCTGCAGGCCGATGACCTGGGGAGCGGATGCGGCGATCTCCGCGGCCCTGTCGACGTCGCTCACCTCACAGGGGTTGCAGATGTTCCACGTCATGACCCGGTTCGGTACGACGTCCCTGACGGCTTCCGCGGGCTGGGCCCCGGCGAAGAGGGCACCGGTCGGTGCACTGGGGCCGACCAGCGCCATGAAGACCGCCAGCATGGCGCCCGCGAACAACCGCACCCCCGTGCTCCTGCCGAGCACCCTCGCCTCCTCACGGTGAACCCACGTGGCCTCCGAGACCTCCATGAACGAGGTTATGGGACGGGGTCGACGGCGACACACGTCCTGTGCGATCTCGTGATCTCGGCGCCCTACCCCGCCCGGGGTGGGGTGGGGTGGGGAATACAGGAGCCCGCAGTGCGCGCCGCAACCCACGACCATGGGCGGGACCTGCGTGAAGGGAACTCTCACAGGTCCCGGCCGCCGAGGCCGCGCCCCGCTCTCCGGTCCTGGTGCCTTCGCCCGTGAGGGGCCAGGCTGTGCGTAGGGTGGCCGGACTGGTGATCGACGCGGGTGGTGAGGCATGGACTGGCAGAAGTTCGCCGAGGAGATGGCCCTGCTCGCGCGGAGCCTGCTGAAGCAGGACTCGGTGCAGCAGACGCTGGACGAGATCGCGGCGTCGGCCGTGAAGCTGGTGGACGGCTGTGACGCGGCCGGGATCCTCGCGGTGCGCAAGGGCCGCGCCGTCACGCTGGCCTCGTACGGCGACATGGTCGTGGAATCCGACCGCCGGCAGGGCGAGCTGGGTGAGGGCCCGTGCTTCGACCTCGCCCGTCGCGCTGACGAGGACCGGGTGTTCCGGGTCGCGGACATGACCCGGCCCCAGCCGGACTGGCCGCGCTACGCCGAGGCCGCGCGCGAACTGGGCATCGGCAGCATGACCGGGGTGCTGCTCTACACCCACGAGGAGGACTTCGGCGCGCTCAACCTGTACGCCCGCCGCCCGGGCACCTTCACCGAGGACATCGCGACCGCCGGCTGGCTGCTCGCCTCGCACGCCGCGGTCGCCCTCGCGGACGCCCGCACCATCGACCAGCTCGAACACGCCCTGGAGACCCGGCACGCCATCGGCGAGGCCATGGGCATCCTCAGGGAACGCCACGGGATGAGCGACGAGGAGGCCTTCAGCGTGCTGCGGAACATCTCCCAGAACCACAACATCAAACTGCGCGACGTCGCCCAGCGGATCAGGGAGAAGAGCACCGATGATCCGGCGTGATCATCGAATGCGCCACCGGCCCGTGGCGCGGCCGTCGCTCTGCGCGAGTACGCGGCGACGGGCGGCCTTGGATGGGCGGATTCAGATCGGGTGCGCCTACGCGACGATCCGGTTCGAGTCCTTGCTGCACCCTGCATACGCCTCGGTGGGCCGACCTGCGCGCGGAGCTCGGTCACGGCCGCTCCCGGGCGCGACGTCGACCGGTCGGCAGTGGAATCGGGGTGGCCCCGGCCACGACCGTGGCGGAGACGCTGCCGAGGACCATCCGCACGGACACAGCCATCCATCCCGTCCGGCCTTTCCCCGGCAAGGCCGCATGGCTCATTGATCGTCGTGCGGGGGGCACCGTGCCGTCGGGCTTGAGCACGGGCCGGCCCGCGAAGTTCTGGCCGAAATCGAGGAGCC
>NZ_JBEXSH010000275.1:0-9970 GCF_040613555.1 Streptomyces sp. NPDC006265 | reverse complement strand
AGGGGTGGAGCCGGTCGTCGGCGACGACTCCCGACTGCCGTTTCCCGTCATGGACGAAGCTTGCGAACTTCACGCCGCGCTCCCCTCCACCTCGGCCGGCGCGGTGCCGCCGCGTCGGAAGCCGACGAAGACGGCGGCGATCACGGCGGCGGTCACGCAGGCGGCGGCGGTGAGGATCAGTCCGTTGTTGTAGCCGTGGGCCAGGGCATCCGTGGTGTAGGGGGCGAGCTTAGCGCTGAGTGGGCCGAGGTCGGCGGTGTGCAGGGCCAGGGGGCCGCCCTCGTGCAGGACGGCGGAGGCGATGCCCTGCTCCGTCGGGGTCAGTCCGGCATCCGCGAGGCTCCCGGTCAGTTGGCCCGCGGCCATGCCGAGGGCGACGGCGCCGACGACGGCCGGGCCGAGGGTCTGGCCGAGGTCGCGGACCAGGCTGGTGGTGGCTGCTGCCATACCGGTCAGGTTCTGCGGCACGACATTGACGGCGGCGGCGGTGATCGCGGCGACGACCAGGCCGAAACCGACGCCGTTCAGGATCAGCGGCCCCAGCATGGGCAGCAGAGCGGTCTCGTGGATCGGCAGCGCCCGCAGCCAGAGCTGGCCCGCGGCCATCGCCAGGAAGCCGGCGACGAGCATGGGGCCGGGTCCGATGCGGTGCAGCAGACGGACCAGCAGGGGCCAGATGAACGGCGTGCACGCTTGGATGATCATGACCGGTATCGCGGCCTCGAAGGGGCCCTGGTGCTGGATGACACCGAGGCGGATGCTCAGGTCGTACGCGCCGCCGAGGAAGCCCAGCATGCCGATCACCGCCATCGCGGCCGACGCGGCGAACGCCGGGATACGGAAGAGGGGCAGCCGCAGCATCGGGGCCGGGCTGCGGTTCTCCACCGCGATGAACGCGGCCATGAAGACGACGAAGGTGACAAAGGACGCGACGATGGGTGCCGAGCCCCAGCCGTCCGAGGGGCCCTGGATGATGCCGTAGAGCAGGGCGAGCATGGCCACGGCGATGGTGATCTGCCCCGGCCAGTCCAGCGAGCGGCCCTCCGGGGCGCTGGACTCGGTGGCGAGCAGCCAGGCCGCCACGGCGGTGATCACGGCGAGCACACCGGTCAAGCCGAACGCCCACTGGAAGGGCGCGTGTTCGACGATGCCGCCGGACATGAGCGGGGCGAGGAAGGCACCGAGCGACAGGGCCGTGGTCCAGGAGGCCAGGCCCCTGGCGCGTGCGGCCGGGGTGGTCGTGATCGCGGTGATCATCGTCAGGGAGGCAGGGAAGAGCGCGGCGGCCCCGATGCCGGAGATCGCCTGGCCGGTGATCAGCTGGGCCGGGGTGTCGGAGGTGGCGGACACCAGGTAGCCGACGGCGGCCAGCAGCGCCGCGCCGATGACGAGTTTCTTACGGCCGTAGCGGTCACCGACGACGCCGAAGGTCAGGGCGAGGACGGCGGCGGGCACCAGGAAGGCGTCACTGATCCAGGTCAGTTCCGCGCCGGACGTCTGAAGCGTGCGCTGCATCTCGCCGTTGATCGCGGCGGGCAGCACCAGGCCGATCTGGGCCAGGCAGACGGCCAGACAACCGGCGATGATCGTGCCGGTGTGCCGGGCCGGGGCGGCCGGTGCGGCTGCGGACGAGGCGGCGGGTGGGTCGTAGGCAGGGGTGGAGACCATGTCTCCTCCTTGGGGAGGGTTGGCGGGTCGTACGGCCCGAGGGGACGGAGGGGAGAGCCGTTGGTGCGGGGAGCGGCGTCAGAGGCTGGGGCAGAGCTCGGCCATGCAGCCGAACAGGCCGGGGCCGTCGAGCGGGGGCTGTGAGGGGTCGAGCTCCCGGTAGACGGTGTGCACGTTGACGGCGAGGCGTTCGCTCTCGTCCAGGTCGGCGAAACGGCCGAGGCGGATGTCGCGCGCCGCGTCCATGGCGGGCATGCCGGCGGTGAACCGGACGGTGGCCTGCTCGTGGACGTATTCGAGGTAGTCGCGGATCTCGCGGACGGCCTGCTTGGTGGTGACGGGACCGTGGCCGGGTACGACGATGTCGGCGTCGAGGCCCAGCAGCAGGTCGCAGGCGGCGAGCCAGCGGGCGAAGGGACCGTGCCAGACGACCGGCGCTGCTCCGGCGAAGACGATGTCACCGGTATAGACGATCCGGGCCTGCGGCACATGGACGATCGTGTCGCCGGCGCTGTGGGCGGGGCCCACGTCGATGAGGCGGACCTCCGTCCCGCCGATGTCGAGGACGGTCTCGCCGTCGAAGACCCGGTGCGGGAGGACGGGTTCGATGCCGGTGTGGTCGAAGCGGCCGAAGATCCGGCGGGTGAAGTGTCCGGCCGGGCTGTCCATGCCGGTCAGCGCCCGCATCTCGGCCGGGCCCACTTGCCGCATGTCCGCCACGGATCCGCGGGCCGCGATGATCTCGGCGTGGGCCACCAGCTGGTTGCCGAACCAGTGGTCGCCGTTGCCGTGGGTGTTGACCACGGTGGAGATCGGTGCGGTGGCGGTCAGGGGCGCGAGCGCGTCGAGCATGGTCCTGGTCAACCGCAGGTCGTAGAGGGTGTCGACGAGCAGTGACTCGCGCCGGCCGGTGATCAGCCCGGCGTTGCTCATGCCCCATCCGGCATCGCCCGCGATCCAGGCGTAACAGCCGTGTCCTAGCTCGACACAGGCCGTCTGGGATGTCACGGAAGCCACGTTGTCTCCTTGTCAGAGTCCCGCAATCAGCAGAGCGAGACTTGAGACTTGCATCCATTGCTGGACTTGAGTCCAGCAATGGAGAGGAATCTAGATAGGTGTCGGGGTGGGGTCAAGAGTCGTGCGGCCCTGTGTTGTACTGGGGGCCATGAAGATCCGGGACGCGGCAGCCGCCTCCGAGGGCGGCGCGACCGTCGGGCGCCAGGAGCGCAGGCGCCGGAAGCTGCACGACCAGCTGTATGAGACGGCGGTCGGTCTCTTCGTCGCCCAGGGATACGAGGCGACCACCATGGAGCAGATCGCCGAGGCCGCTGATGCCGCCCGGGCCACCGTCTTCAACCACTTCGCACAGAAGGTCGGGTTCCTCGAGGAGTGGGGAGTCCGCCGCCGCGCCCGCGTCGCTGAGATTCTCGGCGCGGAGCACGCCGATGACCTGCCGGTCGGCGACCGGCTGCGCCGCTACCTGAAGGAGATGGCCGACCTCAACGTCGCCTCCCGCGCCGAGACCACGGTCCTCATGGACGCCTCGGCACGCTACGGTCGCCTCCTGCAGGACCCGTCCCTGGAAGTCGAACTCGCCAGGATCGTCGAGCAAGGGCGGCAACGCGGGGAGATCAGGGCGGGCGTCGACTGTGACCAGGCCGGCCAGCTACTGGCCGCCTGCTACTTCTCGACGATCCTGCGCTGGATCCGCGAGGAACCGGCCCCCTTCGACCTGCACGAGCGCCTCGCCGGGGGGCTCGACATCATCCTGCTGGGATTTCTCGCCGACGAGGCACATGCCAGGGAACCCTGACGGTTCCCTTCACCGTTGCCCTGGGGCAAGAGGCCGATGCCCCATATCGACGGTTGACCAACAGCCGGGACCCGTCAGACGGTGGCGGGCAGAACGGATTCAGCACACGTGAGGCAGCAGCGCTGACCGACCCACGGGGCGCTACGGACTAGTGCCGCGACAGGCAACGTTCGCCCCGTCACGACGCCCGGCACGCTCCCCCAAGCTCTCGACTCCGCTCGAGCAGGGGGTACCCCCACTCGCCGCACCGGACGCCGCTCCTTTACGGGCAAACGTTGCCTGATGCGGCACTAGAAGTCTCCCGTGCCCCAGCCGTGCCCGATCGAGCGGGGAACCACGGGGTACACCTGGCAGTCACGGTAGCCGGAGACAAGAGCGGCCCCCGACCAAACGCCCAGGTCAGGGACCGTTCTCACTGCTCACCACGTGGAGGCGGTGGGAATTGCTGTTGCAGCAGACCTCCCTCGCCGGTCAGCCGCAGCCCATCGGCCTGGGCCCGCGCCACCAGCTGGGCGACCAGCTCGTCATCCACACCCGCCGCCGGCTCTTCTGCCCGGCCCTCGGTCTCGGTGTCACTCACGTCGGTCATCAACTTCCGCTTCCTGCTCGCGAGTTACACCGATCACCGTACAGACCCCCCGTCCACCTGCCCGACAATCCGCGAATCGGTGACGTTCCCCTGCCGGCCCGCGGCGTCCTCGCCATCGGCCAGGCAGTCTGGGAGATCCTGGACGAGACCGAATACGAACGCACGCGCTCCGAGACCGACCGATCTTCGTAGGTGCAGACCTCCGCGGCCCTCCCGCTCGCATCACAGCCGTGCCAGATCCAGCGGTAGACCACGGTCATCACCGGCAGGCATCGGACACAGTCGGGGGAAGAGATCAGAACGGTCGGCACGCGGGTCACAAGGCGTACCGCCCCGTCCCTCTCCGAGAGCAGGTGCGTAAGTCCCCATCCTGCCCGTGCGCCACACATGGGGCTGCTGACCTGGATTTGTCCCATGGCGCCTCTGCTCGGGCTCGGGCTCCTCATCCGTGGCCGTTCGTGTGAGGGCACGTGGCGCCCCAGGCCTCGCGCTTCTCCGGATTGCAGAGCACCACAGGCTCCGCGTCGGGCTCTTGGGTCTCGTCGGGCTCGGGCCCGGCTTCGGCCGCGGCCTTCCCGCGGGTCGCGCGTGGCCGCAGGCGGGTGGGCACCGTCATGACCGCTCGTCCTGAACACCGATCTCCGCCCAGATCGCCTTCCCTCCGGCC
The DNA here is from genome assembly GCF_040613555.1 of Streptomyces sp. NPDC006265. Lineage (NCBI taxonomy): Bacteria > Bacillati > Actinomycetota > Actinomycetes > Kitasatosporales > Streptomycetaceae > Streptomyces > Streptomyces sp. NPDC006265. Next base: position 5,233 of record NZ_JBEXSH010000275.1, on the reverse strand, counting down.
CGGTGGCGTGTGCCCCAACGTTTGGGGAACTGAGCGACGAGCAGCAGGCCGCGTCCGCCTTCGTCGAACATCCGCGCTCGCCTCATGTGCGGCGCGGTGCTGCTGCTGTCGGAGACCTCGCAGATGAGCACGGCATCGCGGATCAGGCGCAGCTGAACGGGAGGGGTGCCGTACCGAATCGCGTTGGTGACCAGCTCACTCACCACCAGCTCGGCGGTGAAGACCACCTCGTCCAGGCCCCAGTCCGCGAGGCGACGGGCGACCTTGTCGCGGGCGTCGGCCACGGTCGCGGGGTCGGAAGGCAGCTCCCAGGTGGCCACCTGGCCGGCGTCGAGAGCCCGGGTTCGGGCGATGATCAGTGCGACATCATCCTCCGGCTGTGCGGGGAGCAGAGTCTGGACCAGGTCGTCGCAGGTGGCGTCCAGCGAGTCAGCGGGGCGCTCCAGGCGCCGGCGCAGCAGCGCCATGCCCTTGCCGAGGTCGTGTTCGGGGACCTCGACGAGGCCGTCCGTGTACAGCACGAGGAGGCTGCCCCGGGGCACTTCCCATTCGACCGCTTCGAAAGGCAGCCCTCCCACTCCCAGCGGCGGGCCGACAGAAAGATCGATGAACTCGGCCTTGCCGTCGGGCGTGACCACGGCAGGCGGGGGGTGGCCCGCGCCGGCGGCGGTGCAACGGCGCGACACCGGATCGTAGACCAGATACAGACAGGTGGCGACGAGATCGGTGAGGATCTCGAGCTCGGGATCCGTTGCCCTGTCCTCCTCCGCCCTGAGGTGGGTGATCAGGTCGTCGAGATGGACGAGGAGCTCCTCGGGGGGCAGGTCGACGTCCGCCAGCGTGCGTACCGCGGTCCGCAGCCGCCCCATGGTGGCGGAGGCGTGCAGGCCGTGGCCCACCACGTCTCCGACGACCAGGGCGACCCGGGCACCCGACAGCGGGATCACATCGAACCAGTCGCCACCCAGCCCCGCCCGGGACCGGGCCGGAAGGTAGCGGTAGGCCACTTCCGCGGCCTCCTGGACGGGGAGCCGCTGTGGCAGCAGGCTTCGTTGCAGGGCCAGGGCGGTGGCCCGCTCGCGGGTGAAGCGTCGGGCATTGTCCACGGCCACGGCGGCGCGTGCGGCGATCTCCTCGGCGAGGAGCAGATCGTCCTCGCCGAAGGAGTCCCGACGGCGGTGGCGGACGAGTACGGCCACGCCCAGCGTGATGCCGCGGGCGCGCAGCGGGATGACCATGATCGAGTGCATCCCGAAGTCACGGACCTTCCTCGCGCGCTCGGGGTCGGCGACCTGCCAGCTCCCGATGGCTTCGTCCAGGGTGCGGTGCAGCGACGACTGACCCGTGTGCAGACAGCGGGCGGGGGGCGAGGATTCCGGGTAGTAGTCCACCTCGCCCGGCTGGACCACCGACTCGGGGATGCCGGGCAGGACGGACTGCTGCGCGGCGCGGCGCAGCGCGACGGAGCCCGTGGCGGAGGGCCTGGGCTCAACGCCGCGGAACAGTCCGTCCAGCAGGTCGACGCTGATGAAGTCGGCGAGCCGCCCCACCGCCACGTCGGCCATCTCCTGGGCCGTGCGCATCACGTCGAGGGTGCTGCCCACCTGCGCGCTGACGTCGTTCAGCAGGACGAGCCGCTCGCGGGCCCGCTGCTGTTCGGTGACATCGAGCGCGATGAGCTGCACGTGTCGCACCTGTCCTGTCGGATTCCTCAGGGGGGACACGGATACGGCCCAGTGTCTGTCGCGGGCTCCGCGCCGCGGTCGGCCATGCACCTGGAACCGCTCCGGTTCTCCTGTCTCGAACACCCGGCGCATGCCCTCTTCGACCGTGGTGCAGATGTGCGGAGGCAGGATGTCGGTGACGCGCCGACCGCGCATCTGCTCCTCCGCGAGACCCAGCTCGCGAGCCGCGCCGGCGCTCCCCCGCAAGGCCCGCAACTCGGCGTCGTAGATCATCACAGGCAGGTTGGACTGTGCGAACGCTTCCTCTGTCGTCGCCTCGTCCTCGTGCGGACGTGGCTGCCGACGCGGCTGTTGTGGCGACGTGGCCACAATGAGCCACTGTGCGTTGCCCTCGCTGTCGAGTGACGCGTACGCCTGCACCTCGACTTCCATGGAGTGGCCGTCCTGGTGCAGCAAAGTGGGCCTGCTCCGCCCCTCGAGAACGGCGGAGAAACGCACCGTGGCGTCGCCCTTCCCGCCGAGCAGACGTGCCGCGGAACGCCCCACAACGTCCTCGTACGGATACCCGAGCAACCGCTGTGCGCCGGAACTCCACCCCGTCACGATCCCCCGCGCGTCGACGACCGCGGTAGCCGAGGTGACCTGATCCGGAAGCCGATCGAGGCCGTTTCCCTGAGGGCCGGCATTCTCCATGTCCATTCATCGCCCATCCTGCCCCGGACTCTCGGGGACTGGGGAGAACTCAGCTGAGACCGCAGGGCGGCGAAACGTCGTACCGCCGTGTCGGCTCCTTTCTCACTTGTATCTCTCCTCGCGCGCACACGCAGGTCGACGTACGGCACCGACGAGGATGCCGCACCCAATCGGCCGCGTAGCTGTCACAAGGGAACGTGGCTCGAGGAGGCCACTCATCAAAACGCGAAGCCCCCGCCGGGCAGGCTGCCCCGGCGCCGGTGCGATCCGGGAACGCATCCAGCACCCGTGAGGCCGGGAGAGCTCGCGAACGCGTGAGAGCCACGGAGGGGTGTTTTCCCAGACCGATCACCCTGCGGCCGACATTTCCGCAGGCCACAGCCTCGACGAGAGAAATCTCCTCAAGCGGGTGCCGCAGGTTCGAATCCTGCCGGGGGCGCCACGCGCTACCGCTCTGACCTGGGGTTTCTCTCCCAGAGAGAGCTCCTCCTCGGCCTCGGACGTCTCGTCCGGGGCCGTTTTGCGTGAGCGTCGGGTACTACTCGGCCCGCAGCGGGCTTCTACGCACAGGCCTGGATGTCGGGCCCGTATCCGGTTCAGGCCAGACCGAACCTCTCGGCGTGCACCTGTCGCGCGGGGACACGCAAGTCTCGCAGGCCGGCGAGCACGGCCCTGGTCATGGCGGGCGGGCCGCAGACGTACACATCGCGTTCGGTGATGTCGGAGACCAGCCGGTGCAGGCTGCCCGGGCCGAACGGCGGGGTGCCGCCCTCGCCGGTTCTGCCGGTGAGCAGGTGCAGCCGTCCGCCCCGTAGCGCGACCAGGTGGCGCACCTCGTTCAGCAGCACGGCGTCGGCCTCGCTGCGCACCCGGTACAGCACGACGACATCACCGGTCGCCGCCTCCTCCAGCATGGCCCGCACGGGCGTGATCCCCACGCCGCCGGCGATCAGCAGGGCGCCGGGCCGGGTCCGGTGCAGTGAGGTGAACGCCCCGTACGGTCCCTCGACGAAGGCTCGGCTGCCGACGGGGACGTTCCGCAGGCCGGAGCTGGTACTGCCCGCCGCCTTCGCCGTGAGGCGCAACCCTTGTCCGCCCGGTGCCGCCGACAGGGAGAAGGGGTTGGCCAGCCACCAGTGGTTGTGCCCGGGGAACCGCCAGATGCAGAACTGACCCGCCCGGGCGGGGAGTTTGTCGAGGTGTCGGCCGGTGATGTACACGGAGACCACGTTGTCCGACTCCGGCACCACGGCCGCGACGCGAAACCGGTGGTAGGCGTTGCGCCACAGCGGCATGGCGACACGCCCGGTCAGCAAGGCGCCGAAGGCGAACAGCCACAGGATCCACCAGTATGCCGTGGCGAACGCGGAGGACGTGAACGTGGTGGTCTCCTGCAGCTGGTGGACGAACGACAGACCCAGGGCCACGTAGAGCAGCAGGTGCAGACCGTGCCAGACCTCGTACCGCAGTCGTCGCCGCAGGGGCCGGGTGGAGATCGCGGCGATCGCGACGACGATGGCCGCGGCGAGCATGCCCAGCAGGGAGGCCGGAACCCCGCTCAGTGCGACGAACGTCTTCCCCATGGACGTGTCGTCGAGTGTCGCGTAGCCGAGCACCACCAGCGTGGCGTGGGTGAGTACCGTCCAGAGCAGGGTGAAGCCGACCCAGCGGTGCCACACCGTGAGCCGGTCCATCCCGATGCGGCGGTCCAGCCAGGGCAGCCGCGCCACCAGCAGCAGTTGGAACAGCATCAGCAGCGCCGCGTGCAGTCCGAAGAACTTGGCGAAGGTGAGCACCCCGTTCTTGCCCGAACCGGCGCTGAGGAACAGCACCTCGACGATCGCCGCATTGACGATGGCGAAGGTCCACATCGCCCAGCGCGCCGCGTCCACCGGAAGCACGGTGCCTCTGCGCACCGTGTTACTCGCCGTCGCCATGGTCGCCTCACATCCCCCCGTGGCCGCGGCACTCGCGACCCGTATGCACAAACCCCATGAAGATCGAGTGATTCGTCCAGGTACGCGCCTCGATCAGATAAGCATACGGAGCGCTGGCCTGATCCGTTCACGCCAGAACCGTCGAATTTGCCCGCCCTTCAGCGTTCGGTGCATCCTGCGGCCCGGGCATGTCCGGCGGACCATGCCGCGCTGCCCACCGGCGCCGAATAGCTGTCGCGACCCTCCGGAATGGAGCTGGGTGGAGCAGGCTGGGCCCGGCGTCACATGCCTGGACACTGGTCACGGTGATCGGGGACGCTTCACGCGATGACAAGAATCGACGACACGCCGCCCGCGTGGGACGAGCGTACCCAGCTCACCACGTTTCTCGACTACGCACGTGACACCGCCCGCGCCAAATGCGACGGCGTCTCTGCGGAGAACGCTCGCACGGCGCTCCTGCCGGGCTCACCGCTGATGACCATGAGCGGAGTGATCAACCACCTTCGCTGGGTCGAGTACTACTGGTTCCAAGTGGTCTTCCTCGGCGAGGAAGACCGGGGCCCCTGGACCGAGGAGGACCCCGACCGCGAGATGCGTGTCGCCGTCGACTTCCCGCTCACGCAGTTGCTCGACGAATACGCCGAACAAAGCGCCCACTACCGCGAACTGGTCGCCGGGAACGGCCTGGACAAGCGGGCCCGGCGAGCCATCCGCGACGGCCTCCATGTCGACCTGCGCTGGATCCTCCTTCACCTCACCGAGGAGACGGCCCGCCACAACGGCCACCTGGACATCCTGCGCGAGATGCTCGACGGCACGACCGGCGACTAGTGCCGCGGCAGGCAACGTTTGCCCGTGAGGAGCGGCGTTTGGTGCGTGCTCTCGGCGTGGCGGCCGGAAGCCCTCGTACTGGAC
>NZ_JBEXSH010000274.1:0-9980 GCF_040613555.1 Streptomyces sp. NPDC006265 | reverse complement strand
GCTTGCCCCGGCCAGAACCCGGGGGCCCGCCCCCGCCAGAACCCGGGTGCGCCGCCGTCAGTCCGCCGTGGCGGATATCCGGAGCAGCATCGCCATGAACTGTTCCCGCTCGGCCGCGGACAGCGGTGCGAGCAGTTCGTCGTTGGCGGTGCGGGCCGCCTTCTCGCAGCGCTTCAGCAGCCGTGCTCCCCGGTCCGTGAGGGAGACCGCGTTCTTGCGGCGGTCCTTCGGGTCGGGCTCGCGGACCACCAGGCCGGCCGACTGGAGGTCGTTGAGGACGCCGACCAGGTCCTTGGGGTCCAGCCGGACGCCGCGGCCGAGGTCGGCCTGGGCGACGGGTGCGAGGTCGCGGACGGCGGACAGTACGACGTGGTGCCACATCCGCATGTCCTCCCCGGCCAGTGCCTCGGCCACCAGAGCCCGGCCGCGGGCGGCGGCGCGGCCGAGCAGCCAGCTGGGCAGGGAGCGGATCGCGGGGAGGGGGGCTTCCGACATGGGCGCAGCCTAACCACACATCGTTGGTTCTTCCTATGATCCTCCGATACCGTTGGCCCCCCATGAATTCATGAGGACCACCAACGACCCCGGAGGTGCGATGCGCCGCGTCCGCTATGAAACCCGAGGCGGCCCCCTCTTCGCGGAGGAGGCCCCGCTCCCCGAGCCCGGCCCCGGAGAGCTGCTCGTGCGCGCGGAGGCGATCGGCGTGACGCTCCCGGTCGTACGCAAGGTCACCGAGGCGGCCGAGCCCGTCCCGCTCGGCGGCGAGATCGCCGGGCAGGTCATGGCCGCCGGCGAGGGCGTCACGAGCTTCGGCACCGGCGACCGGGTGACCGGACTCTGCCTAGGCCACGGCTACGCCGACTTCGCGCTGCTGCACGAGGTCATGGCCTCCCCGGTTCCGGCGGACGCGAGCGCCGTCGACGCGGTCGCCCTGGTCCGCAGCGGACTGGTCGCCCTCGGCGCCCTGGAGGCGGCCCGCCCCGAGCCGGGCGAGGCGGCCCTGGTCACCGCGGCCGCGAGCGGAGTCGGCCACCTGGCCCTGCAACTGGCCAGGACGCGCGGCGCCGGACGGGTCGTGGGAGCCGTCTCCGACCCGGCCAAGGCCGACTTCGTCCGGGGCCTCGGCGCCGACCACGTCATCACCTACGGCGACACCGGCTGGGGCACCCCGGTCGACTACGTCCTGGACGGGGTCGGCGGCGAGCTGCTCACCCCGGCCCTGCACGCACTCGTCCCCGAGGGGCGGCTGGTGGCGTACAGCTCGGGCGGCGGCACCGTCCAGGCGTACGACCTGCTCGTGGACGCCAAGTCGGTGATCGGGTTCCAGATGGCCCGTATCGCCCGCGGGAAGCCGGAGTTGTACGAGCAGTGGCGCGAGGAGCTGTGGCGGTTGTTCGCCGCGGGAGAGCTCAGGCCGGTCGTGCACGGGGAGTTCGCCCTGGAGGACGCGGCCAAGGCGCACGGGGAGATCGAGGGGCGGTCCAACCTGGGCAAGGTCGTCCTGATCCCCTGACGCACGCTTCTTGTAGGGAGTCTGCGAACCCAAGTACCGTCTGTGGCCCACACATTGGACGTGGGATGTCCGGATGACCGGATGTCTGTTCCCACGTCCCGGTGGTGCAGCCGACAGACGCATGAAGGGCAGGTCGCACCATGCCGCACGTCTTCACGCACGTCTGAGATCCACTCTGACGGCCGCCGTCGCCGCCGGGGCGCTGCTCGCGTCCACCGCCCCGGCGCACGGCCAACCCACCACGGCCTCATCGGAGTTCGACCAGCAGGTGCTCTTCAAGGCCTCCCAGGACCCGGGTTACGCCTGCTTCAGGATCCCGGCCGTCGTGCGCACCATCAGCGGCACGCTGCTGGCGTTCGCCGAGGGCCGCGTCCTCAACTGCGGTGACGCGGCCGACATCGACATCGTCGTCAAGCGTTCCACCGACGGCGGCCGCACCTGGGGGCCGCTCCAGGTCGTCACCGAGGGCGCGGGCGACACACACGGCAACCCGGCACCGATCGTGGACCGCGGCACGGGCCGGATCCTGCTGGCCGAGACGTACAACACCGGCCGTACGGACGCCGGCAACTGCACCGTCCCCTGTGACCGCACCCCGCACCTGCAGTACAGCGACGACGACGGCCGCACCTGGTCGAAGCCGCGCGACCTCAGCGACGAGATCCAGCCGGAGCACTGGAACTCCTGGTACGCGACCGGTCCCGTGCACGGCATCCAGCTGACCCGCGGCAAGCACGCCGGGCGGCTGGTGTTCGGTGTCAACACCGAGACCTGGAACGGCAGCCGGGTCTCCGCCAACCACGCCGCGCTCGTCGTCAGCGACGACGGCGGCGACTCCTGGCGCGTCGGCGCCACGGACACCTGGCCCATAGGGCAGGACCGCGTGTTCCGGCAGAAGCCGTCCGAGGTGACGCTCACCGAACGCGCCGACGGCGCCCTGCTCGTCAGCGGCCGGGAGCAGGACGGCACCGACCTGGGCCACCGCTCCCAGACCCTCAGCACCGACGGCGGCGACAGCTTCGCCACGCCGTTCCGCGCCCTCCCGGACCTGTACACCCCGCAGGTCCAGGGCGCGACCCTGCGCCTCGGCGACCGGATGCTGCTGTCCGCCCCGGCCGACCCCGACCGCCGCCGCACCATGATGGTCCGCTCCTCCTACGACGGCGGACGCACTTGGGAGAGCGTGGACCGGGGCACGGTCGTCACCACGGACTGGTCCGGCTACTCCGACATGGCGGCCGTCGACGGCACCACGGTGGGCCTGCTGTACGAGGGCGGCGCGGTCGACGCGCGCGACGAGATCCGCTTCGCCCGCTTCACCGAGGACTGGCTGAAGCCGCGCCGGGGGGGCCGACCCGACCACGCGCGACGCGGCCGCGGGCGCCAGGCCCGCGGCGGTGCTCGGGGGCGCCGGGCGCACGGCCGGTGTCCGCGGCGGTGCGCTGTCGTTCGACGGCACCGACGACGCCGTACGGCTGCCCTACCGGTCCCGGCTCCCGCTCGGCGAAGGGGACTTCACTGCCTCGCTGCACTTCCGCTACACGGCCACGACCGGCGAACAGCCCTTCCTGTGGATGGGCGGCATCGGCACCACCCAGCCGCAGATCTGGCTCCGGGGCGAACCGGCGGGCAACCGCGTCCGGGGGCTGATCACCACCCGGTCCGGCGCGACGACCGTCAAGTCCGCGTCGGTGTCGGCCGACGGCGCCCACGACGGCCGCTGGCATCATCTGGCCCTGCGCCGGGGTGGAGGACGGTTGACGCTCTTCCTCGACGGCGAGGCGCTCGGCACCGCGGACGTGCCCGGCTCGGTCAGCCGCAACTCCCCGTTCGGCGTGCACATCGGGCAGCGCATGGACAACCGGGCCTTCCTCACCGGAGCGATCGACGACGTCCGGGTGTGGAACCGGGCCCTGAGCGACGAGGAGTTGGCCGCCGGTGCCTCGGGCGCGGCCTCCCGGGGCACGGTCCTGTGGCTCCCCATGGACCGGGTGAGCGGCAGCAACTAACGTCACGGAACGTGCCCGACGACTCAGGAGCAGCACGAGCACGACAGCGCACGGGAACCGGGATGGGCCTGCTGCTGGTCCTGGTCCTCGGCGCCGCACTCCTCATCGCCCTGCCCGACGACCACGGCCCGGACGACGACGCCTGCCAGGCGCTCACCGTCGGCTCCTGGAAGACGGACGACGGCCTTACCGCGAAGTTCGCCCGCTACGGCGACGACGCGGTCCGCACGGACGACTGGACCGGCGGCGACGGCACCCACTCGGTGCGGCTGCCGGACGGCCGGGTGCTGTGGCTGTTCTCGGACACCTATCTGGGCCGGGTGTACGGCCCGCCCAACCCGCACGGCGAGTCCTACGCCTGGCGGGACGCCGACACGCCGCTGGTGCGCAACTCGGCGGTGCTGATGCGTGACGGCCGGCTCGACACCACCCTGCCCGCCCCGCTGTTCGCCGACCCGGCACCGAACCAGTGGCGCTGGCCGGTCGCCGCCCGCGTCGAGCCCCGCTCCCCCGGCTCCTCGGAGCAGGTCGTCCGGGTGCTGCTGTGGGTGCGCACGGCAGGACAGGCCCCCTGGATCTACGGCGTGCCCACCGCCACCGAGGTCGCCACGCTGTCGCTGCCCGGCCTGCGCCTGGAGTCGATCGTCGAGGTGCTCGGCCAGCAGCTGGTCCCCGACCCGTCCCGGCGGGTGCTGTTCGGTACCACGCTGGTCGAGGAGGACGGCTGGACCTATGTGTTCGGCGGCGACGACGGCCGGGCCGCCTCCCGGCCCGTCTCGCGCGCGTACGCGGCCCGCGTGCCGGAGGGGGCGCTCGGCGATCCGTCGGCCTGGCAGTACTGGAGCGGCTCGGCGTGGGTGCCCGGCGCCCGCCCCCGGCCGGTGCTCGGGGACGGGCGGCGCAAGGGCGTGGGCAGCGCGTTCTCGGTCGTCCGGGAGGACGGCACGTACGTGCTGTTCACGATGGCCGCCGGCCCGAAGGGGCTGACCACCGTCGCGTCCTACTGGGCCTGCTCGCCCGCCGGGCCGTGGCACGGCCCGGCGAAGGAGTTCAGCCCGCCGCTGCCCCAGGGACAGGTCGCCGCCTACAACCCGCAGGCGCATCCGGTGCTGAGCGGCGACGGGCGGCTCGTGCTGAGCTACGACGTCAACTGGCTGGAGACGACGGGCGCCGCCGCCCAGCTCAGCCGGAACGTGTCCCTGTACCGACCACGGTTCGTGTCGTTGCGACTGGCTGCGGCGCGGTGACCTCCGCCGCAGCTTCCCGCGCGCGCCGCTTGGCGATCACCGCGCACACGATCAGCTGCATCTGGTGGAAGAGCATCAGCGGCAGCACGGCCAGCGCCGCCTGCGGGCCGAACAGGACGCTCGCCATGGGCAGCCCGGCGGCCAGGGACTTCTTCGAGCCCGCGAACTGGATGGCGATCCGGTCCGCCCGGCCGAAGCGCAGCGCCTTGCCGCCGTACCAGGTCAGCAACAGCATCACGGCGAGGATCAACGCCTCGACGACGACCAGTCCACCGAGCCTGGAGAGGCTGACCTGATGCCAGATGCCCTGCACCATGCCCACGCTGAACGCGGTGTAGACGACGAGCAGGATCGAACCGCGGTCCACCAGCCCGAGGACATGCTTGTGGCGGGTGACGAAGCCGCCGATCCAGCGGCGCAGCAGCTGCCCGGCGAGGAACGGCACCAGCAGGTGCAGCACGATCTTCAGCAGCGAGTCGGCGGAGAAGCCCCCGCCGTTGCCGCCGAGCAGCGAGGCCGCGAGCAGCGGGGTGGCGATGATGCCGACGAGGGAGGAGAAGGAGCCCGCGCAGATCGCGGCGGGCACGTTGCCACGGGCCATCGAGGTGAAGGCGATCGACGACTGCACGGTCGACGGGACGAGCGTGAGGAAGAGCAGGCCCTGGTAGAGCGGGTGCGTCAGGATCACCGGCACCAGCCCGCGGGCCGCGAGCCCGAGCAGCGGGAAGACCAGGAAGGTGCAGGCCAGGACCGTGACGTGGAGCCGCCAGTGGCGCAGCCCGTCGAGTGCCTCACGCGTGGAGAGCCGGGCGCCGTACAGGAAGAAGAGGAGGGCGACCGCCGCCGTGGAGGCACCGGAGGCGACATCCGCGGCCGGCCCGCGTGCCGGGAACAGTGCGGCGAGGCCCACCGTCCCGAGAAGCAGCAGGATGTAGGGGTCGATCGGCAGCCGGCTCGGCCAGTGCAGGCGTTTCACGGTGCTCCACTTGCTTGGTACTTCGGTCGGTCCGGGGTCGCAACGGCCCCCATCCATCCTGCTCCCCGCCCCGGCGATCGGGAATCCCGTATACGGCTCTCACTGTCATCATGTTTCGCGATAACGTGGGGGGCATGTACGACCCGTCCCATCTGCGCACGTTCCTGTCGGTGGCGCAGACGCTGAGCTTCACGCAGGCCGCGCGGCGGCTCGGGCTGCGGCAGTCGACGGTCAGCCAGCACGTGCGGCGGCTGGAGGACGCCGCCGGGCGCACGCTGTTCACCCGGGACACGCACTCGGTGGAGCTGACGGAGGACGGCGAGGCCATGCTCGGCTTCGCGCGCCGGATCCTGGAGGTGCACGAGCAGGCGGCGGCGTTCTTCACGGGTACCCGGTTGCGCGGCCGGCTGCGCTTCGGCGCCTCGGAGGACTTCGTGCTGACCCGGCTGCCCGAGATCCTGGAGGGCTTCCGGCACGAGCATCCGGAGGTCGACCTGGAGCTGACGGTCGAGCTGTCGGGCACGCTGCACGAGCAGCTGGCCGCCGGGAAGCTGGACCTCGTGCTGGCCAAGCGGCGCCCCGAGGACCCGCGAGGCGAGCTGGTCCGGCACGACCGGCTGGTGTGGATCGGCGCGGAGCGCCTCCGGCTCGACCCGGACCGCCCGGTGCCGCTCATCGTCTACCCGCCGCCGGGCATCACCCGCGCGCTCGCCCTGGAGGCCCTGGAGCGGCAGGGCCGGGACTGGCGCGTGGTGTGCACCAGCGGGAGCCTCAACGGTCTCGTCGCGGCGGCCCGGGCCGGTCTCGGGGTGATGGCCCACTCCCGGGGTCTCATCCCGCCGGGACTGGTCCGGGTCCCGGACCGGGCTGGGCTGCCGGAGCTGGGGCAGGTCGACTTCGTTCTCGTCCACGGCCGGCGCCGGCCCTCCGCCCAGGGCACGGCGGACGCCCTGGCGGCGGCGATCCTGGCGGGCGGGGACCGTCTGCACCGCAGCGAGCGCAAGGGGCTGTGACGAAGGGGAGTGACAAAATCCGCCGCCGTCCCGCTGACAGAAGAGACCCCGCGCCACGGCGCGTCGCGCGCAGCCGGACTCGTACAGATTCGGTGGAGATTACGGCACCGAAACTTACTCAACCGTCAGGATTGTGTCCGGCCCTTCCCCATGTGAGCGCTTTTTCCCTGACTGCCCAGCGCATACGAGAGGGCTGCTCACCTTCGTACCCCCTCCCGCGCCCTGGCCGGTTGGGGTAGCTTTCACGGCGCTGTGCGGGGCGTCACTCGACTGAAGCGCTGAGGAGCGGGGAGCGGGGTTTGCGCGAGTTCACCAACCCTCCGTTGGCGTTGGCACCTCCGGTGGGCGGTCTGGCCGACGTGGTCTTCGAGCATGCCCAGGAGGACCCGCTGCACAGCGCGCTGGGCCGCAAGGACGACACGGGCCAGTGGCGGGATGTCACGGCCGCCGAGTTCCGCGACGAGGTGCTCACCCTGGCCAAGGGCCTGCTGGCGAGCGGCATCCGGTTCGGCGACCGCGTCGCGATCATGTCCCGCACCCGCTACGAGTGGACCCTCTTCGACTACGCGCTGTGGACGATCGGCGCCCAGGTCGTGCCGGTCTACCCGACGTCCTCGGCCGAGCAGTGCTTCTGGATGCTGTACGACGCCGAGGTGACGGCCGCGGTCGTGGAGCACGAGGACCACGCCATGACGATCGCCACCGTCATCGACCGGCTGCCCCGGCTGCGCCGCCTGTGGCAGCTCGACTCCGGGGCCGTGCACGAGCTGTACGACGCGGGCGCGCACCTCGACGACGAGGTGGTGCACCGCCACCGGCAGGCCGTCACACCCGACTCGGTCGCCACGATCATCTACACCTCGGGCACCACCGGCCGCCCCAAGGGCTGCGTCATCACGCACGGCAACTTCATGTACGAGGCGGACACCGTCATCGAGCGCTGGGAGCCGGTGTTCCACTCCAAGCGCGGCGACGAGGCGGCGACCCTGCTGTTCCTGCCGCTCGCCCACGTCTTCGGGCGCATGGTCCAGGTCGCCGGGATCCGCGGCAAGGTGAAGTTCGGCCATCAGCCGCAGCTGAACGCGGCGGCCCTGCTGCCGGACCTGGCCGCGTTCAGGCCGACGTTCTTCCTGGCGGTGCCGTACATCTTCGAGAAGGTGTTCAACGCGGCCCGCCGCAAGGCCGAGAAGGAGGGCCGCTCCGGCCCGTTCGAGAAGGCCGTCGACATCGCCATCAAGTACGCGGACGCGATGGAGGCCAAGGCCTGGGGCACCGGCCCCGGCCCGTCGGCGGGCCTGCGCATGCAGCACCAGCTGTTCGACAAGCTCGTCTACACCAAGATCCGCGCCGCGATGGGCGGCCGCATCAAGCACGCCATGTCCGGCGGCTCGGCGATGGACCGTCGGCTCGGGCTGTTCTTCGCCGGGGCGGGCGTGCACATCTACGAGGGCTACGGCCTGACGGAGACCACCGCCGCCGCCACCGCCAACCCGCCCGGGCGCACCCGCTTCGGCACGGTCGGACAGCCCATTCCCGGCATGACCGTGCACATCGCGGACGACGGCGAGATCTGGCTGCACGGCGAGAACGTCTTCCAGGGGTACCTCAACAACCAGAAGGCCACCGACGCCACCCTGCACGACGGCTGGCTCGCCACCGGCGACCTCGGCGCGCTGGACGAGGACGGCTTCCTCACCATCACCGGCCGCAAGAAGGAGATCCTGGTCACATCCGGCGGCAAGAGCGTTTCGCCCGGTGTGCTGGAGGAACGCGTCCGGGACCATCCGCTGGTCAACCAGTGCATCGTCGTGGGCAACGACCGCCCGTACATCGCCGCCCTGGTCACCCTCGACCAGGAGGCTGTGGAGCACTGGCTGGCCATGCGGGCCAAGCCGCGGATGTCCCCCGCGGAGCTGGTGCGCGACGCGGACCTGGAGACGGAGGTGCGCCGCGCGGTGGTCGCCGCCAACACCCTCGTCTCGCAGGCCGAGTCGATCCGTACCTTCCGCATACTCGCCCAGCCGTTCACGGAGGAGCACGGGCTGCTGACCCCGTCCCTGAAGCTGAAGCGGAAGGCGATCGAGAAGGCGTACGAGAACGAGGTCGAAGCGCTCTACCGTGCGTGACGTCCGCCTCGCGGGGCAGGTGTGGCTTCGGAATCTCCCGTCAGGAATGCATCACCGCCCGTGATCGTTGACGATGGGCAGGAACACCTGACCCCTTACCGAAGGATCGAGAGCTCGTGAGCAAGGTCCCCCCGATCATCCTGAACAACGGCGTCGAGATGCCCCAACTGGGCTTCGGCGTCTGGCAGGTGCCGGACGACGAGGCCGAGACGGCCGTCGCGACGGCGCTGGAGGCCGGGTACCGCAGCATCGACACAGCGGCGATCTACGGCAACGAGGAGGGCACCGGCAAGGCCATCGCCGCCGCCGGCCTGCCCCGCGAGGAGCTCTTCGTCACCACGAAGCTCTGGAACGCCGACCAGGGATACGACGCCACGCTGCGCGCCTTCGACACGTCGCTGGAGAAGCTCGGCCTGGACTTCGCCGACCTGTACCTGATCCACTGGCCGACGCCGGAGCGGGGTCTGTACGTCGACACGTACAAGGCGTTCGAGAAGCTGCACGCCGACGGCCGGATCCGGGCCATCGGCGTCTCCAACTTCCTTCCCGAGCACCTGGAGAAGCTGATCGGCGAGACGTCGGTCGTCCCCGCGGTGAACCAGATCGAGCTGCACCCGCATCTGCAGCAGGCGGCCTCCCGCGCCTACCACGCGGAGCAGGGCATCGCCACGGAGGCCTGGTCGCCGCTCGGCCAGGGCAAGGGCCTGCTGGAGGTCCCGGCGATCGTGGCCATCGCCCGCAAGCACGAGCGCACCCCGGCCCAGGTCGTGCTGCGCTGGCACATCCAGCTGGGCAACGTGGTGATCCCGAAGTCCGTGACGCCGTCGCGGATCAAGGAGAACATCGAGGTCTTCGACTTCAGCCTCGACGACGAGGACCTGGCGGCGATCAGCGCCCTGAACGAGGACCGCCGCATCGGCCCGGACCCTGCGGAGTTCAACGGCACCTGAGTCCCGGCGACAGCCAGGGTCCGGAATGGCTCCACACGGCCGGACCACCGGACCGGGCCGCGGGAACCGAGCGGCTTCCGGCGGAGCCGCTGTCACGCTGCCAGCGTCCGTCCACGGTGCCGATCAGCAACCGGCGGGGATCGGTG
>NZ_JBEXSH010000273.1:0-9990 GCF_040613555.1 Streptomyces sp. NPDC006265 | reverse complement strand
GGTGGCCGGCCCACCCTCGAAGAGGTGGCGGCGCGCGCCGGTGTCGGCCGCGGCACCGTCTCGCGGGTGATCAACGGCTCGCCCCGGGTCAGCGACGCGACCCGCGCGGCCGTCGAGGCGGCGGTCGCGGAGCTCGGCTACGTCCCCAACACCGCGGCCCGTGCCCTGGCCGCCAACCGTACGGACGCGATCGCGCTGGTCGTCCCCGAGCCGGAGACCCGGTTCTTCGCGGAGCCGTACTTCTCGGACATGCTGAAGGGCGTCGGGACGGCGCTGTCCGACACGGAGATGCAGCTGCTGCTGATCTTCGCGGGCAGCGACCGGGAGCGCGCCCGTCTCGCCCAGTACCTGGCGGCCCACCGCGTGGACGGTGTGCTGCTGGTCTCGGTGCACGCGGACGACCCGCTGCCCGACCTGCTGGCCCAGCTGGAGATCCCCGCGGTGATCAGCGGTCCGCGCTCGTCGGCGGAGACACTGCCGTCGGTCGACTCGGACAACTACGGCGGCGCCCGCCAGGCCGTTGAGCATCTGCTGTCCCGGGGCCGGAGCCGGGTGGCCCACATCACCGGCCGCCTCGACGTCTATGGTGCCCAGCGCCGTGTCGACGGCTACCGCGAAGCCATGAGCGACGCCGGCCTCGGGGTGGACGAGGGGCTGATCGAGGCGGGGGACTTCACGGAGGAGGGCGGACAGCGGGCCATGGCGGCCCTGCTGGAGCGCCACCCCGACATCGACGCGGTCTTCGCCGCCTCCGACGTCACCGCGGCCGGCGCCCGCCGGGCGCTGCGCGCTGCGGGCCGCCGCATCCCGGAGGACGTGGCGCTCGTCGGCTACGACGACTCCGCCATCGCCCGCCACATGGAACCGCCGCTGACCAGCGTCCGCCAGCCCATAGAGGAGATGGGCCGCCGGATGATAGACCTCCTGCTCACCGAGGTCGCCGACCGCCGTCCGCTCGCCTCCCGGGGCCTGGACCGCCGGCAGATGGTCCTGGCCACGGAGCTGGTGTCCCGGTCCTCTTCGTGACGCCCCGCCCACGCCGCGCCGACCGGAGCCGGTCGGCGGGCCCGGGCTAACGGCCCACGGGCGCGGGGGAGTCGGCTACGGCGTGCCGGTGGTTCGCGGGCCGAGGCCGGGGTGGCGCCGCAGGACGTCCAGGGCGTCGGGCACGAACAGCCGGTTCCGCAGCGCCTCCCGCAGGTCCGCCTCGCCGAGCCACCCGTGCCAGGCGATCTCGGACGGGTCGGGGGTGAGGGGCTCCGTCACGACGGCCTCGTGCACCCCGAGCCAGTACGGGCTGATCGCCCCATGGCAGAGGAACTTGAAGACGAACCGCACCCGCGCCCGGACGCCCAGCTCCTCCGCCAGCTCCCTGGCCGCCGCCTCCTCGTAGGACTCGCCGACTTCGACGGCCCCGCCGATCAGCCAGTCGTGATGCCCCGGGAACCGGGACACGTGCTCCGGCCTGCGATACACCAGGACGCGCCCTCGCGGATCACGGCACACCGTGGTCGCGACCCGGTGCGGCCGGCCCTCGCGGATCGCCTCGTCCCGGTCGACCACCCCGACCACCCGGTCCTCCTCGTCGACCTGTACCACCAGCTCGCCCATGGACCTCACGATCCCACGCCCACGCCCTCACACCCGAGCCGGTTCCGGCCGTCGCAGCAGGTACACCGCCGCCGTCACGACCAGGAGGGCCATGCCGGCGATGAACACCAGGCCCGCCCCCTCCAGGCCGATCGGGCCGGTCAGCAGGCCGACGCCGATCACCGGGAGGGAGATGCCCGCGTAGGCCACCACGAACAGGGCCGAGATCACCGCCGCCCGCTGCTGCTCGGGCGAGGCCCGGGACACGTCGGACAAGGCGCCGCGGAACGCCAGGCCCTGGCCGATCCCGCCGACGAGCGCGCTGGCGACCAGCAGGGCCATCTGGTCCCACCGCAGCGCACCGGCGAGCAGCGCGAGCCCGGCGAGGAGTCCGGCGCAGCCCAGTGGGAGGGAACGCCGTACGCCGACCCGGCCGACCGCAAGTTGCCCGGCGGTCGAGGAGAAGAAGGCCAGGGCGACGATCAGCCCGCTCACGGCGTGGTCGTCCACGTCCATGGACTCCACGAGGAAGGCCGGGCTGACGGAGGTGAACACCCCGAACAGGGCGAACCCGACGAAGGAGGCGGTGGCGGCGGGACCGAACACCGCGCGCACCTGCGGGGGCAGGGCGGGACGCTGCGGGCGTACGGCGCGCAGCGGCTGCCGTTGCCGTACCGTCTCCGCGAGCCGCAGCAGGACGGCGGCCGAGGCGGCCACCAGCGCGAGGTGGGTGACGAACGGCAGGTACAGCGGCCAGGAGGCGTACTGCGCGAGAAGCCCGGAGAGCAGCGGCCCGCAGCCCAGTCCGCCCATGTTGGCGGCCGTCGCCACGAACGTGGCCCGGGAGGCACCGCCCCCGGGCGCCAGCTCCATCACGTACGCCGTGGCGGCACCCGTGAACAGCCCGGCGGACAGTCCCGACAGCAGCCGTCCCACGTAGAGCCAGCCGAGGCCGGTGGCACACAGGAAGCAGACGGCACTCAGTGCGGCGAAGCCCAGACCGCACAGCAGCACCGGGCGCCTGCCCACCGCGTCCGAGGCATTGCCGACCAGCAGCAGCACGCCGATCACCGCAAAGGCGTACAGGGCGTAGACCACGGTGACCGTCAGCTCGGAGAAGCCGAACTTGTCCTGGTAGAGGGGGTAGAGGGGAGTCGGCAGCGTGGTGCCGGCCATGCAGACGGCGAACACCGCCCCGCCGAGCACGCACGCGCGCCATCCCCGACGTCCACCGTCCATGCCGCCGACGGTAGCCCCGGCCCGCGGACGCGCCTTCGATCGGCGCGCTGGAAACGCTTCAGCCGGTGGCCTCTTCCGAGGCCACCGGCTGAATGCACAGGGTGAGTGACGGGACTCGAACCCGCGGCATCCTGGACCACAACCAGGTGCTCTACCAGCTGAGCTACACCCACCATGACCGGCTTGGAGATCAGTGATGTCTCCGACCGGCCGAGAAAAAGTGTACAGGGTCCGAAGGGGTGCTCGCGCCCGGCTTTCTCCGCGCCCCCCGACGGCCCTACGTCCCGCCTACTGAGCAGGCAGGACGTGCTTCGCGGCGATCGTCCTCGCGGTGTCCGAGTCGGGCCCGGGCTGCGGGACGAACAGGGCCTCGCGGTAGTACCGCAGCTCCGCGATCGACTCGCGGATGTCGGCGAGCGCGCGGTGGTTGCCGTTCTTCTGCGGGCTGTTGAAGTACGCCCGCGGGTACCAGCGGCGCGCCAGCTCCTTGATCGACGACACGTCGACGATCCGGTAGTGGAGGTAGTTCTCCAGCGTCGCCATGTCACGCAGCAGGAAGCCGCGGTCCGTGCCGACGGAGTTCCCGCACAGCGGGGCCTTGCCCGGCTCCTTGACGAACTGCCTCACGTACGTCAGGACCTGGTCCTCGGCGTCCTTCAGTGTCGTGCCCTCGGCCAGCTCGGTGAGCAGCCCGGAGGCGGTGTGCATCTGACGCACCACGTCCGGCATCGTCTCCAGCGCCTGATCCGGCGGCCGGATGACGATGTCCACGCCCTCGCCGAGCACGTTCAGCTCGGAATCGGTCACGAGGGCGGCCACCTCGATGAGCGCGTCGTCCGACAGCGAGAGGCCGGTCATCTCGCAGTCGATCCACACCATGCGATCGTTCATGTGTCTAACCTTACGGCCCGCCGCCACCGGCCGGGCCGCCCGTGCCGGGAAAGCCGAAGCGCCCGCGGGCAGAACGTGCTCCCCGCGGGCCCCGGCTACCGGTTCACGGCGCGCTGCGCTGTCCGGGCAGGCTCGCCGACAGGGCCGGCGACTGGCCGACCGCGCTCGCCGCCGCCGTACGGCGGGACTGCAGCGGGACCGGGTGCTCCGGGTGCAGCGGGGCGGGCGCCTGGCCGGGCTGGCCCGGATGGTGCCCCGCGTGTCCCGGATGGCCCGGCATGCCGGGCCCGGGACCGCCCGCTGCGCTCTCGGTCTCCTGGGGCCGCTCGCCCTGCGGGCGCCGGGCCCGGTAGGCCGCCCGGTACGCGGCCGGGGACGAACCCAGCTGGCGGCGGAAGTGCCCGCGCAGGGCGACCGGCGACCGGAAGCCGCAGCGTCCCGCCACCTCGTCCACCGAGTAGTCCGAGGTCTCCAGCAGACGCTGCGCCTGGAGGACCCGCTGCGTTATCAGCCACTGCAGCGGAGCGCTCCCGGTCAGCGAGCGGAACCGGCGGTCGAACGTACGCCTGCTCATGTACGCGCGCGCCGCAAGCGTCTCCACGTCGAACTGTTCGTGGAGGTGCTCCAGCGCCCAGGCGACGACCTCGGCGAGCGGGTCGGCGCCGATCTCCTCCGGTAAAGACCTGTCGAGGTAGCGCTCCTGCCCGCCGCTACGGCGCGGCGGCACGACGAGCCGCCTGGCCAGGGCCCCGGCCGCCTCGTTGCCGTGGTCCGTGCGCACGATGTGCAGGCACAGGTCGATGCCCGCGGCCGTGCCCGCCGACGTCAGCACGTCACCGTCGTCGACGAACAGCTCACGCGGGTCCACGTGCACCGACGGATAGCGCTTGGCCAGCGTCGGTGCGTACATCCAGTGGGTGGTCGCGGGGCGGCCGTCCAGCAGGCCCGCCGCCGCCAGGACGAAGGCGCCGGTGCACAGCCCGACGATGCGGGCGCCCTCCTCGTGGGCGCGGCGCAGCGCGTCGAGCGCCTCTTCCGGTGGCGGAGAAGTGATCGAACGCCAGGCCGGTACGACGACCGTGCCCGCGCGTGAGATCGCTTCCAGGCCATGTGGTGCGGTGAGTTCGAGGCCCCCGGTGGTCCGTAGCGGGCCGTCCTCGCCTCCGCACACCAGTAGTCGGTAGCGCGGTACGCCGGCGTCCTGGCGGTCAACCCCGAACACCGACAGCGGTATGGAACTCTCGAAGATGGGGCCGCCGCTGAACAGCAGCACCGCGACGATCTCCTTGCGGCGTCGCCCGGAAAGTTTCCGGGCCGCGGCTTCCGGCGCGGCAGTGGAGTCGTGGCTCATACTGCTAAGCCCCCCTCGGTGGTCGCGGCTCCTCGGTTGTGTCGCTCCTGCACGTTTCCCCTCGGTCCTGCACGAGTCCCCCGCCGTAGACAGTCAAGATCGAATCTACTGTGTGCCGTCGTGCCGAAGTGGCCGGTTAGTCACCCGGCACATTGTCGACTTGGCAACTTGGCGTGAAGCATTCGATCACGAAGCGTTGCACTCGTGGGGCGTGCAGGGAAGTGCGCCTTGTCGCGGTGGCCAATCCACGTAGGGTGCGCGGACCCCCTGAGGCCCTTTCCGTGCAGGTCGAACGGGGGTTGGGGGGTGGTTGGGCCGGGGGATGCGCCAGTACGAGAAGTTGGCTGAAAACCAATGTGCGTGTGCGCGGAAACCGGTCAGCCGACCGGTGTATCTCCTCCGGTGTGCCGTCCGCCACGGTGCGACCCGGTTCCGGTGCGGTGGCGCCGGCCCCGGTGGGGCGCCCGGTCCTCGGCCGCGAGCCGGGCCGCGCCGCGCTCGGACTGGCGCAGCAGCACCCGGCAGGCGCCCGTGACGGCCGCGAGCCCGAGGGCGGTGCCGGCGGCACCGGCCAGAGAGGCGCCGTAGCAGAGGAGCACCACCGGGACGAGCAGGCAGCTGAAGGCAGCCCAGCGAACCACATCCGTCGCGGTGCCCCGCGGCGGCGGGGTCGCGCGGTCCGCCTCGTCGGCGGGGCGTGGTGCGGACATGGGTGCTCCCTGTGGCGTGACTCACGAGGTTCAACGCATGGCCGGGGCGTCGGTCACTGGCGGCCCGGATCGCCGCACGTGCCCACGGCTGAGTGAATCCCGTGCAAACCGCCTGTGCAGCGCAGCAACCATTGCGTTACGGGCGGTGCCTCGTGCATGCTCCCTGGAACCCGCATGCACCGTGAGCGGGATCTGGGCTAAGGAGGCGTGCCGCCGTACCCTTGGGGTATGGGGTTGGGAAGACCATTCCCGGACACAGCTCCGCCGCACACTGTTGTCCCTCCCGTATAAGGATCACGACGCCGAGACAGCCATGGCCGGTCACGAATTCTTCGAACCCGCGGACCGCAAGCGGCCCGTCGCCGATCCCACGGCGGCCGAGCCCCTGGCGGCGGAAGAGCCACGCCATTCCTGCGATCCCGCCTTCAAGCACGGGGTCGTCGTCGGCTTCGACGGCTCCACGTCCAGCGAGCGCGCCCTGGCGTACGCGATCGGCATGGCCCATCGCTCCGGATCGGGCCTGATCATCGTCCACGTCGCCAACCGACTGCCGACCACGGTGTGGGCGGGCTGCGAGCCGCCCGTGTTCGTGGACGTGCCGGACCACCGCACCGAGGTGCTCGGTCTCGAGCTGGCCTGTGCGGACTACCTCGCCGAGGTGCCCTGGATCCTGGTCGAGCGCGGCGGCGACATCTGCCACGAACTCGAAGAGGTCGGCCGGGAGTACGAGGCCGACGCGATCGTCGTCGGCTCCACCCACGGCATCGTCGGGCGCATCTTCGGCTCGGTCGCCGGGCGGCTCGCCAAGCGGGCGCAGCGGCCCGTCATCGTCATTCCCTGACGTTCACGCAGGAGCGACCTCCTACGGCAACTCCCTTGTGCACCGCACGAATCTACTCGCGCGTAGAGGTGTTTGTGCCCTTGTGAAGGGCATATACGGGACACCGCACAATTGCACATGCACGAAGGGAGCCCGCCGTGGACAAAGACGTCTCCGCGGGAAGTGGAATCACGACCGTGGTCGGTCGACTCGCCCTGGGAATCACCCTGTTGGCCTTCGGGCTGGGGCATACTGCTCTGATCGACGGCGTGTCGGCCGCTGACGCCGTGTCAATCGCCCAGTACATGGGCGGCATTGCGCTCTTCGTCGCGGGGCTGGTGGCCCTGCGGGAGGGTGACGCCGCCGGTGGTACGGCCTTCTCGGTGCTCGGGGCGCTGTGGTTCACGTGGGCCGTGTCCGACCGTGCCTCCGGCAACGAGGCAGGGCTGTTCCTGCTGTTGTTCGCCCTCGTCGCGCTGTCCCTGACGCTCGCGGGCGGGGACCAGCTCGGTCAGGGCATGTACGGGCTGTTCTTCGTCGCCCTGTTGCTCATGGCGATCGCGAGTTTCGCCGGCAACGACGGACTCGTGAAGGTGGGCGGCTGGTTCGCCGTCGCCGCGGGTGCGGTGGCCTGGTACGCGGCGACCGCGGTGCTGGCGCACTGGCCCACGGCGCTTCCGCGACGCGCTGCCGGCCGGGGCGTGACGGCCACCGGTTAGCTGCGCCGGCCGGGGAGTTGGGCGGCTTCCCGGCGATGAAACGGACCCCCCGTGCGAGGTGGCAGCACGTGGGGGTCCGTTTTCGTTCGTCGGCCTGTGCGGGTGCGTGGGGGCGTGTCGCGCCCACGCGGCGGAGCCGCACATCGATACAGCCCCGCGCCCCAAGCAAAAGAAGGGCGACTACTCCACCGTTACCGACTTCGCCAGGTTCCTCGGCTTGTCGATGTCGCGGCCGAGCGCCAACGCCGTGTGGTAGGCGAGGAGCTGGAGCGGGATGCCCATCAGGATGGGGTCGAGTTCATCCTCGTTCTTCGGGACGACGATCGTCTCGTCGGCCTTCTCCTGGGGCTGGTGGGCCACCGCGAGGATCCTGCCGCTGCGGGCCTTGATCTCTTCCATGGCGGCGCGGTTCTTCTCCAGCAGGTCGTCGTCGGGGACGATCGCGACCGTCGGGAGGGCCGGCTCGATCAGGGCCAGCGGGCCGTGCTTGAGCTCCGAGGCGGGGTAGGCCTCGGCGTGGATGTAGGAGACCTCCTTGAGCTTCAGGGAGGCCTCGCGGGCCACGGGGTAGCCCCGGACGCGGCCGATGAAGAGCATCGAGCGGGCCTCGGCGAACTGCAGGGCCAGCTTCTTGACGTCGTCCTCGTGCTCCATGATCTCGGCGATCTGCGCGGGCAGCTTGCGCAGGCCCTCGATGATCCGCTTGCCGTCCCGGACCGACAGGTCACGGGTGCGGCCGAGGTGCAGGGCGAGGAGGGCGAAGGCCACCGTGGTGTTGGTGAAGCACTTGGTGGAGACCACGCAGACCTCCGGGCCGGCGTGCACGTAGATGCCGCCGTCCGCCTCGCGGGCGATCGCCGAGCCGACCACGTTCACCACGCCCAGGACGCGCGCGCCCTTGCGCTTCAGTTCCTGCACGGCGGCCAGGACGTCGTAGGTCTCGCCGGACTGGGAGACCGCGACGTAGAGGGTGTCGGGGTCGACGACCGCGTTGCGGTAGCGGAACTCCGAGGCCGGTTCGGCGTCGGCGGGGATGCGCGCCAGCTCCTCGATCATCTGGGCGCCGATCATGCCCGCGTGGTACGAGGTGCCACAGCCGAGGATCTTCACGCGGCGGATCCGCCGGGCCTCACGGGCGTCCAGGTTGAGGCCGCCCAGGTGCACGGTGGAGAAGCGGTCGTCGATCCGGCCGCGCAGCACGCGGTCCACGGCGTCGGCCTGCTCGTGGATCTCCTTGTGCATGTAGGTGTCGTGGCCGCCCATGTCGTAGGAAGCGGCCTCCCACTCGACCGTGGTGGGCTCCGCCGTGGTGCGAGTGCCCTCCGTGGTGTAGGTGCGGAAGTCGTCGGCCTTCAGGGTGGCCATCTCGCCGTCGTCGAGGGTGACGATCTGGCGGGTGTGGGCGACCAGGGCGGCGATGTCGGAGGCGACGAACATCTCCTTCTCGCCGATACCGAGGACGACCGGGGAGCCGTTGCGGGCGACGACGATCCGGTCGGGGAAGTCGGCGTGCATGACGGCGATGCCGTACGTGCCCTCGACGAGCCGGAGGGTCTCGCGGACCTTGTCCTCCAGCTTGGGCGCCTGCGCGCGGGCGATGAGGTGGGTGAGGACCTCGGTGTCGGTCTCGGAGAGGAACTCGACGCCGTCCGCCTCCAGCTTGCGGCGCAGGTCGGAGGCGTTGTCGATGATGCCGTTGTGGACGACGGCGACCTTGTTGTCGGCCGACATGTGCGGGTGGGCGTTGACGTCGGACGGGGCGCCGTGGGTGGCCCAGCGGGTGTGGGCGATACCGGTCGTGCCCTTGAAGCGGGCCGGGACCTTGGCCTCCAGGTCGCGCACGCGGCCCTTGGCCTTGACCATCTTCAGGCCGGACGTCTTCGGGGACGTGACGACGATGCCCGCGGAGTCGTAGCCGCGGTACTCCAGACGCTGGAGGCCCTCCAGGAGGAGGGGCGCGACGTCACGCTTCCCGATGTAACCGACGATTCCGCACATGTATACGTATTCCTAGCCGTAGACGATGCGCCGCAGCTGCCGGAGCGAGAGCTCCGGCGGGGCCACCGCGCGGTATTTGAGTTCCGCCTCGATCCGCTCGAAGATCGCCGCGTTGACCAGGCCCTGGGCCTGGAGCTCGCGGTGGCGGCGACGGACGTACTCCTCGGTCGTCTCGTCGAAGTAGGCGAGCACGTCCTGGATCACGCGCAGCGCCTCGCCCCGCCCGAGGGCGGTGGACCGCGTCAGATGATCAACGAGTTCGTCGTGCACTCGCTAGATCTTGGGGTACCGGCGACGCTTTCGCAAGAATTCTGCCCGATTCCGGGCAAGGGTCTGTTGGCATCCTTTGGGGAGAGCGTTGAACGTGTCATGAGGGCTTGTTCGTGACGCGTCCGCCGGGTGTCCGGGATCCCGTTGCCCGGGGCGTCGATTTTTGGCCGCCATGGACACTCCTCGTATGGGCGTACCCGGCGGCTCGCCGCGCGCATGAGCATGGCCGAGCAGCACGAGTACCTGCGCCAGGTTCTCCCGGCGCACGATGATCACAGGCGGGGCCGTCACGCTCGGCGCCGTCACGGGTGGCGCGTTCGTGGCCGATGGCCTGAGTGGAAGGCATGGGGCGTGACGTGGACGCTGCCGGAGCCGATGCTGGCTACCCCCGTGCCCGTGCCT
>NZ_JBEXSH010000272.1:925-10013 GCF_040613555.1 Streptomyces sp. NPDC006265 | reverse complement strand
GGAGTCGTCCCGGCCGCGCTGCGCGCGATGACGGAACTGGGCGCCGCCCCCTCCCGGATCGTCGCCCGCACCGGGCCCACCGTCTGCGGCCGGTGCTACGAAGTGCCCGAGGCGATGCGCGCCGAGGTCTGTGCCGTCGAGCCGGCGGCATACGCCGAGACGAGTTGGGGAACACCGGCGGTCGACGTGGGCGCAGGAGTGCACGCCCAGCTGGAACGGCTCGGGGTGCGCGACCGGGAGCAGTCGCCGGTGTGCACGCTGGAGTCACGCGATCACTTCTCGTACCGCCGCGACCGCACCACCGGTCGGCTCGCGGGTTATGTGTGGCTGGACTGATAGGGCATGACGGACCGTAAGGACGAAATCGCCGCAAATCTGGCGAAGGTGGAGCGGCGCATCGCCGACGCGTGCGCGGCCGCGGGGCGGGCACGCGACGAGGTGACCCTCATCGTGGTCACCAAGACCTACCCCGCGAGCGATGTGCGGATCCTCGCGGAACTCGGCGTGCGGCACGTCGCCGAGAACCGCGACCAGGACGCGGCCCCCAAGGCCGAGGCCTGCTCGGATCTGCCCCTCACCTGGCACTTCGTAGGTCAACTCCAGACCAACAAGGTGCGCTCGGTGGTCGGTTACGCGGATTTCGTGCAGTCCGTCGATCGTTCCAAGCTCGTCACGGCTCTGTCGAAGGAGGCCGTCCGGGCCGGGCGTGAACTGGGGTGTCTGCTCCAGGTCGCGCTCGACGCCGGGGTGAGCGGCCGGGGTGAGCGGGGAGGTGTCGGGCCCGGTGGGATCGGGGAGTTGGCCGGTCTCGTGGCCGAGGCCCCGGGGCTCCGGCTCGACGGACTGATGACCGTCGCACCGCTGACCGGGGAGTACGCGGGACGCGAGCTGGAGGCCTTCGAGCGGTTGATGGATTTGTCGACCGACCTGCGCCGGGGTCATCCGGCTGCCACCATGGTCTCGGCAGGGATGAGTACGGACCTCGAACAGGCCGTGACGGCCGGAGCGACACATGTGCGCGTCGGCAGCGCGGTACTCGGAGTCCGCCCCGGGCTCGGGTAACGTCGCCAAGAAGTCGGACCACAGCAGAAAATATGGTCATTGCCGCCGATAGGCGGATTCAAGGACCTCGTGGATCGCGGGCACTTGGCAGTCGTCAGCCGATCCACCACAGAGCGGAGGACTCAGAGCATGGCCGGCGCGATGCGCAAGATGGCGGTCTACCTCGGCCTCGTGGAGGACGATGGGTACGACGGCCGCGGATTCGACCCCGACGACGACTTCGAACCCGAACTGGACCCGGAGCCCGAGCGGGACCATCGACGGCGCGAGCCGTCCCACCAGCCCCACGTCTCACATCAGCCCCAAAGGGACGAAGAGGTACGAGTCGTACAGCCGCCCGCGCCTCGCGAACCGGCCGCCCGCTCCGCTTCGCTCCCCGCTGAATCCAACCGCCCGGCGCGCATCGCGCCCGTGGCATCCATCACACAAGAACGCGCAAGCCTGGAGAAGAACGCACCGGTGATCATGCCCAAGGTCGTGTCGGAACGAGAGCCTTATCGGATCACCACGCTTCACCCACGGACCTACAACGAGGCCCGTACCATCGGGGAACACTTCCGTGAAGGCACTCCGGTGATCATGAATCTGACTGAGATGGATGACACAGACGCGAAGCGACTTGTCGACTTTGCGGCCGGTTTGGTGTTTGGTCTTCACGGCAGTATCGAGCGGGTGACGCAGAAGGTGTTCCTGTTGTCGCCTGCTAACGTCGATGTCACGGCGGAGGACAAGGCCCGCATCGCAGAGGGCGGGTTCTTCAACCAGAGCTGAGACGCACCACCGGAACAGCAGTACCGAGCAGGGCAAGGGGAGAGGGAAGTAAGAGGTCATGAGCGTGGTTTTGGATGTCGTCTACATCGCGCTGATGTGCTTCCTCATCGTGCTCATCTTCCGGTTGGTCATGGACTATGTCTTCCAGTTCGCCCGCTCATGGCAACCCGGCAAGGCGATGGTGGTCGTTCTGGAGGCCACCTACACTGTCACTGATCCACCGCTCAAGCTTCTGCGGCGGGTCATTCCGCCGCTGCGTCTCGGGGGCGTGGCGCTAGACCTGTCCTTCTTCGTACTGATGATCATCGTCTACATCCTGATCTCGATCGTGAGTCGGCTGTGATGAGCGATGTGACCTACCGTCTTGCCGAATGCCGACGACTACGTTGAGGTGAAGAGATGCCGTTGACCCCCGAGGACGTGCGGAACAAGCAGTTCACGACCGTCCGCCTCCGAGAAGGCTATGACGAGGACGAGGTCGATGCCTTCCTCGATGAGGTCGAAGCCGAACTGACCCGCCTGCTCCGGGAGAACGAGGACCTGCGCGCCAAACTGGCCGCGGCCACGCGCGCTGCTGCGCAGAACCAGCAGAACATGCGCAAGCCTCCGGAGCCGCAGCAGGATCAGCAGCAACAGCAACAGGCAGGGCCGGCGCCTCGGGGTCCGTGGCCAGCAGGCCCAGCGACGCCGCCTGGGCCGTCTCGGCCTCGGCGTGCTCCCGCCCGGCCGCGTGCAGCAGCGCCAGGGTGGGACGGGCGCCGGCGCTGGCGACGAGGAGGGTGCGGCGCGCCTCGTCGGACAGCATCTCCAGCCGGCTCAGCACCAGGGCCCGCAGCGAGGTGGGCACGGGCAGCGGCTCGCCCGGCCGGGGCCGGGCCGGGCTCTCGGCCAGGGCCCGGCCCAGCTCCAGCGCGAAGAGCGGGTTGCCGCCGCTGGTGCGGTGGATGTCGCGGACCGTGGAGCGGGACAGGGGCGTGTAGCCGCGGTGGTCGAGCAGGGCCGAGACCTGCGTACGGGTCAGCGGACCCAGCCGGACGGCGAGCGTGTCGGGCGGGGACGCCGGCAGGTGGCGGTCGTACTCCTGGCCCTCGGTCCGCACCGCGCACAGCATCTGCACGGGCGTGTCACCCAGCCGGCGGGCCGCGAAGCCGAGCAGTTCCGCACTAGCGGCATCCAGCCACTGGAGGTCGTCGGCGACCACCAGCACCGGGCCCTTCGCGGCGAGGACACGCAGCGCCGACAGCACCGCCAAACGCAGGGCGAGCCCGTCCCGCTGGAGCGTGGACTCGCCGCGGCCGGTGAGCGCCGACTCCAGGGCGGTGCGCTGGGCGCCGGGCAGTGCACCGGACACGTCGTCGAGGACCAGACCGAACAGGTCGGCCAGCGCGAGGAAGGGCAGGTGTGATTCGGACTCGGTCGCCGAGCAGCGCAACACCGTCCGGTCCGTGCCCCCGTAATCCGCGGCCAGCGCCCGCAGCACCGTCGACTTTCCAATTCCGGCGGGGCCGTGGAGCAGCACACTGCCCCCTCGGCCGAGCTGCTCACGCGCCGACGTGAACAGGTCCTCCCGGCCGATGACCAGGTCGGGGCGGCTCCTGGGAGGCTCCTGGAAGTCCCGTCGCACGGTCACCGCTCCCCTCCCTGTGTCGTGTCCTGGCCAATATTAGGCAACAGTTCTTTGAATTTCGGAGGGACGGGGTCGTGAGGGAAATAACAACGAGTGCCGGCGGACGAATTTCATCGGGCTCCCGAATGTGGCGGAACCCGAGGCCGGCACCCCGTTGGGAACCTCGGCGGATCGAAGGAGCGGGCGCAACGAGAAACACCACAAAACTACGGCAACCACCCCGCCCGGCGCGCGGCGACCACGGCCTCGCCACGGGTGCGCGCCCGCAGCTTCCGCATGGCCGACCGCAGGTACCCCTTGACGGTCTCCGGCGTCACGCCCAGGCGCTCCGCGGCGACCGCGTTCGTCGCCCCCGCCGCCACACACGCCAGCACGTCCACCTCGCGCGGCGCGAGGTGGACCCGGGGTGGCCCGGCGGACTCGGCCGTCAGCAGCGCACACGCGCCCAGCAGCTCCGCGCGCAGCTCCGGGTCCGCGATCCGCGGCGCCAGCGCCCGCAAAGCCGTGTGTGCCTCCCGTACCTGCTCCCACCCCGGGCCCGCCCCGGCACCGGCCGCGGCTTCGGCGGCGAGCGTGCGGGCCTCGTCCCGGACCACCAGCGCCCGCTCCAGGCCCCGGGCCGCCTCCACCGCCACGTCCAGCATCCGCCCGCCCAGCGGCAGGGACGTACGCAGCGCCCCGTACAGCACCCCGTGCACCCGGTAGCGCACCACCACCGGCACGGCCAGCACCGAGCGCAGCCCCTCCACGGCCACCGGGGCGTCGTACTCGTGGCTGATCTGCCGCGACGCCGAGTAGTCCGTCACCACGCACGGCCGGGACAGCGCCACCGTCTTGCCGCCGAGACCGGTGCCGGACGTCACCACCAGTGAACGCAGGGCGTGCGTCGCCGTGCCGCTCAGTTCGCTGATGCGTATCCGCTGCCCGGCCTCCGTCAGGCCGCCGAAGACGATCGGAAGGCCGGTGCCCCGCCGCAGGCGCAGCAGCGCGTTCCGTATCTCGACCGCGTCGGACGCGTCCGTCGTCACCTGATCGCCCCTTCGCTGTGGCTCCTGTGCGGGCGCACCCCCCGTTCGGGGGTAGTGAGACCTGCATCACGGATTACACGATGGCTCAGAGCCGCCCGGCAATGGTCCGGTACCCAGGAGGACAGATGACATCGGCGACGGACATGTTCCGCGAGGCGCGGGATTTCCTGCTGGAACACCGCGACGACTACCCGACGGCCTACGCGGGCTTCCGCTGGCCCCGCCCCGAGTACTTCAACTGGGCGCTCGACTGGTTCGACGTGATCGCCCACGGCAACGCCCGCACCGCCCTGCACCTGGTCGAGGAGGACGGCCGCGAGACCCGGCTGTCCTTCGGGGAGATGTCGGTACGTTCGGCGCAGTTCGCCACCTGGCTGCGCGACCGGGGCGTGCGCGCCGAGGACCGCATCCTCGTCATGCTCGGCAA
Source organism: Streptomyces sp. NPDC006265 (assembly GCF_040613555.1). Classification (NCBI taxonomy): domain Bacteria; kingdom Bacillati; phylum Actinomycetota; class Actinomycetes; order Kitasatosporales; family Streptomycetaceae; genus Streptomyces; species Streptomyces sp. NPDC006265. Next base: position 5,098 of record NZ_JBEXSH010000272.1, on the reverse strand, counting down.
CCAGGCGGAGCTGTGGATCACCGCCCTCGCCGCGATGAAACTGCGCGCGGTGGTCATCCCGGCCACCCCGCTGCTCGGCCCCGCCGATCTGCGGGACCGCGTCGAGCGCGGCCGGGTCCGGCACGTCATCGCGCGCCCGGAGGACACCGCCAAGTTCACCGACGTCCCCGGCGACTACACACGCATCGCCGCGGACGCCGCCGGAGCCGTGCCGGACGGCTGGCTGCCGCTGGACGACGCCTACGAGGCCTCCTCCGACTTCACCCCCGAGAGCCCGACCCGGGCCGACGACCCGCTGATGCTCTACTTCACCTCGGGCACCACCGCCCGGCCCAAGCTCGTCGAGCACACCCACACGTCGTACCCGATCGGCCACCTGTCGACCATGTACTGGATCGGCCTGAAACCCGGCGACGTGCATCTGAACATCTCCTCACCCGGCTGGGCCAAGCACGCCTGGTCCAATCTCTTCGCCCCGTGGAACGCAGAGGCGACGGTCTTCCTGCACAACTACACGCGTTTCGACGCCGCTCGTCTCATGACGGAGATGGACCGGGCGGGTGTCACCACCTTCTGCGCCCCGCCGACCGTGTGGCGCATGCTCATCCAGGCCGACCTGACGCAGCTGCGCACCCCGCCCCGCGAGGTCGTCGCGGCCGGGGAACCGCTCAACCCGGAGGTCATCGAGCAGGTCCGCCGCGCCTGGGACATCACCATCCGGGACGGCTTCGGCCAGACCGAGACGGCCGTCCAGGTCGCCAACAGTCCCGGCCAGCCGCTCAAGACCGGGTCGATGGGCCGGCCGAGCCCCGGCTACCGCGTCGAACTCCTCGACCCCGTCTCCGGCGCGCCGGGCGCCACGGAGGGCGAGATCGCGCTCGACCTGTCGGACCGGCCCGTCGGCCTGATGACCGGCTACCACGGCGACGCGGACCGCACGACGGAGGCCATGGCAGGCGGCTACTACCGCACGGGCGACGTCGCCTCCAGGGACGACGAGGGGTACCTGACGTACATCGGGCGCAGCGACGACGTCTTCAAGGCCTCCGACTACAAGATCAGCCCGTTCGAGCTGGAGAGCGCGCTGCTGGAGCACGAGGCGGTCGCCGAGGCGGCGGTCGTGCCCGCCCCGGACGAACTGCGGCTCGCCGTCCCCAAGGCGTACGTCGTGCTGGCCGAGGGCTGGGAGCCCGGCCCCGACACCGCCAAGGTGCTGTTCGAGCACTCCCGTGAGGCCCTGGCCCCCTACAAGCGCATCCGCCGTCTGGAGTTCGGCGAGCTGCCCAAGACCGTCTCCGGCAAGATCCGCCGGATCGAGCTGCGTGAGGCCACGGCGGCCGGGTCGGACGCCGAGTACCGCGAGGAGGACTTCCGGTGAACTCCTACAGCCACGGCACCGGCGCGACGGCGCTGCTCGGCGACACGATCGGGGCCAACCTGGACCGGGCCGTCGCCATGTGGCCGGACCGTGAGGCACTGGTCGACGTGCCGTCCGGACGGCGCTGGACGTACGCCGAGTTCGGTGCGGCGGTCGACGAACTCGCCTCCGCCCTGCACTCCTCGGGCGTCGTCAAGGGGGACCGGGTGGGCATCTGGGCGGTCAACTGCCCCGAGTGGGTGCTCGTCCAGTACGCCACCGCCCGCATCGGCGCGATCATGGTGAACATCAACCCGGCGTACCGCACCCACGAGGTGGAGTACGTCCTGAAGCAGGCGGGCGTGTCCCTGCTGTTCGCCTCCCTCAGCCACAAGACGAGCGACTACCGGGCGATGGTCGAGCAACTGCGGGTCAGCTGCACCGAGTTGCGGGAGGTGGTCTACTTCGGCGACCCGAGCTGGGAGGCGCTGCTCGGCCGGGCGGCCCCCGGCGCGGCGTACGAGGAACTCTCCTGTGACGACCCGATCAACATCCAGTACACATCGGGCACGACGGGCTTCCCGAAGGGTGCGACCCTCTCCCACCACAACATCCTCAACAACGGTTATTTCGTGGGTGAGTCGATCGCCTACACCGAGCGGGACAGAATCTGCATTCCTGTCCCCTTCTATCACTGTTTCGGCATGGTCATGGGGAATCTGGCCGCCACCTCGCACGGTGCCTGCATGGTCATCCCCGCCCCGTCGTTCGACCCGAAGGCGACCCTGGACGCGGTCCAGCAGGAGCGCTGCACCTCGCTCTACGGCGTCCCGACCATGTTCATCGCGGAGCTGAACCTCCCCGACTTCGCCTCCTACGACCTCTCCTCCCTGCGCACCGGCATCATGGCGGGCTCGCCCTGCCCGGTGGAGGTGATGAAGCGGGTGGTCGCCGAGATGCACATGGCGGAGGTCTCCATCTGCTACGGCATGACCGAGACGTCCCCGGTGTCCCTCCAGACCCGGAGGGACGACGACCTGGAGCACCGCACCGGCACGGTGGGCCGGGTCCTGCCGCACATCGAGGTCAAGGTCGTCGACCCGGCGACGGGAGTCACCCGACCGCGGGGCGCGGCAGGGGAGTTGTGCACCCGCGGCTACAGCGTGATGCTCGGCTACTGGAACGAGCCGGAGAAGACCGCCGAGGCCATCGACGCCGGCCGCTGGATGCACACGGGCGACCTCGCCGTGATGCGCGAGGACGGCTACGTCGAGATCGTCGGCCGCATCAAGGACATGATCATCCGGGGCGGGGAGAACATCTACCCCCGCGAGATCGAGGAGTTCCTCTACAGCCATCCGAAGATCCAGGACGTCCAGGTCGTCGGCGTCCCGCACGAGCGCTACGGCGAGGAGGTCCTGGCCTGCGTCATCGCCCGCGACCCGGCCGACCCGCCGACGCTGGAGGAGGTACGGGCCTTCTGCGAGGGGCGGTTGGCGCACTACAAGGTCCCGAGCCGGGTGCGGATCCTCGACTCCTTCCCGATGACGGTGTCCGGGAAGGTGCGCAAGGTGGAGCTGCGGGAGAGGTTCGCGGACGGCTGAGGTGCGCGGCCGTGACGGTCACAGCGGTGTGCGCATGCACACCCGCGGCCAGCGGTCCAGGCCGTGTGCGGCCTCCCCCCTGCGGATCTCGCGGAGGCCGGGCGTGAGGTCCGCCTCGGGGAGGGGCCGGAAGCCGAGGCGCGCGTAGTAGGGGGCGTTCCACGGGACGTCCGTGAAGGTGGTCAGCGTCAGGGCCGTCAGGCCCTCATCGCGGGCGCGTTCGGCGGCGTGGGCGAGAAGGGCGCGGCCCACGCCCCGGCGTGCGGCGCGCGAGTGGACCGAGACCTGCTCGATGTGCAGGGCGCCGTCCATGGGTTCGGCGAGGAGGTAGGCGGCCGGCAGGTCCCGCTCGTCCACCGCGACCCAGCAGCGGTCCGCCCGGCGGTAGCGCTCCAGTACGTCGAGCGCGGGCGGTTCGTCGTCCGCGATCTCCGGCATGCCGAGGGCGCGGAAGGGGGCTCCGGCGGCCCGTTCGATGTCCTGCAGGGCCGGGAGTTCGGCTCGGGTGACGAGGCGGATACGCATGCGGTGAGTATGCGGGGCCGTGAGCCCGGGGTCAGGGTGTCCGCTGTCCGGCGCCGGTGGCGGCCAGCGTCTCGGCCGGGACGTTCACCGGCCTCGGGGTGCCGGTGAGGTCCAGGACGAACAGCGGGACTCCGAGCGCGTCGGCGCGGACCCGGGCGTCGTCGGCGTACCCGACGAGGGAGAAGTAGAGACAGTCCGCGGACTCCGTCATGGCCGTCAGCCACAGGCACTCCACGTCCCGCAGGGTCGCCGGGCGCACGGTCGGGTCCACCTGGGCGACGACACCGCGGGCGGCGAGACCGATGCCGCAGGGCGGCTGCTGGTCCGCCCTGCGGACGCCCCGGTAGCCGAGCCAGCGCAGATACAGGGCGGTGGCCGTGACGGCATCGCACGCGGTACGGATCGTGACGGAGAGGAAGGGGGGCCGGGCGGCGCGGGCCGCGGCGGCCGCGGCGTCTCGCGGACCGGGGGCCGTGTGGTGTGTCCTGGTCGGGCTGTGCCGGCCGGCTGCGCCCTTCTGGTCGGGCCGGCTGCCCTGGCCGGTTGCTGGTCCGTCGGCTGTACCGTTCCGGTCGGTGCCGGGGTCGTGGTCGGTTGCTGGTCCGTCGGCTGTACCGTTCCGGTCGGTGCCGGGGTCGTGGTCGGTTGCTGGTCCGTCGGCTGTACCGTTCCGGTCGGTGCCGGGGT
>NZ_JBEXSH010000272.1:0-827 GCF_040613555.1 Streptomyces sp. NPDC006265 | reverse complement strand
GTCGTGGTCGGCCGCCCTTGCGCCGGCCGCGCCACCCTGGCCGGTCCCCGGGCCCTGGTCGGCTGTCCTCCCGCCATCCGCGGCGGCCCGCCCGGTCGAACCCTGTCCCTCCACCACCGCCACCCGCAGCACCACCCCGCACGCGCACCCCACCTCCGGTCGCGGCCACTCCCCGCGCCGCCCGCAGGAGCCGCATCGCACCGGCACCCAGTCGTCCTGCCAGACCCGGTGCGAGACGGGCGTCGCCGAGCCGTCACGGTCCAGGCGCGGGGCGACCGGCGCGCCGCACGCGCAGGGATACGCCGGTGCCGTGTAGCGGTGCTCGCGGCGGCAGGCCGGGCAGCGCACCGGAACGGTCTCGGCCATGGCCACTCCAGAACCGTGTCGCGTCGGGACGAGGAGGCCATCGTGCTCCCTCCGGCCCCGCCCTGTCCGGCGCTTGCCGTCTCTTGACGCCCTTCACCCGCCCCGCATACATTAATTCCAGATCGTAGAAAACAATTTCCGCAATACGGAAGAGCTCACCGCGGGGCGCGACGGGAGTGCGAATCCGACAGCCGAAGCAGGAGTACTCGATGGCTCGAATGACCGCTGCCCGCGCGGCAGTTGGGATCCTCAAGCGTGAGGGCGTCGCCGACGCGTTCGGTGTCCCCGGCGCGGCGATCAACCCGTTCTACGCGGCGCTCAAGGCCTCCGGCGGCATCGCCCACACCCTTGCCCGGCATGTCGAGGGCGCCTCGCACATGGCCGAGGGCTACACCCGCACCCACCCGGGCAACATCGGCGTCTGCATCGGCACCTCGGGCCCGGCCGGCACCGACATGATC
>NZ_JBEXSH010000271.1:0-10045 GCF_040613555.1 Streptomyces sp. NPDC006265 | reverse complement strand
GGAGGTGAGCGGCGGCTTCGTGACGCGAACCGATCCGGTCGGCTACCCGACCGGATCGGTTCCAGCCCGGTCAGTACCAGGCGGTGCATATGGTCTTGTGACCGCTGGTGTCACCACAGGCCCGCACCTTGTGCGGCGAGCCGTCGTACAGCAGGTTGTTCTGCGGCGTCTGCGTCGACCTCGACGGGCTGGTCGTGTACTGGCGCGCGGTCCAGTTCTTCCCGCCGTTGATCGAGTCGTCCATCCACACCCGTGCCTTGGAGGCGCTGGCGCTGCCGGAGATGATCCCCTTGGCGTAGTCGTGCCCGTCCGGGCACCGCCAGATCTGAAGGATGACGGTGTCCCCGTGGCCCGAGGCCGTCCTCTCCTTGGAGTACTTGCACTCACCGGTGCCGTAGGCGTTCGCGGTACCGGTGGTGGCCACCACGCCGCCGATGGCCACGGCGAGAGCGATGGCGATCCTGCCGACTGTCTTCTTCATGTCGTACCCCGTCTTTCGTCACGCTCGCAGCGTGAACCCCTCGGGTCGAGTGAGGGGCGCCCGATTCTAACCGCTCAAGATCATCGGAATCGGCCTGCCGTATCCAGGCGGAAAGGACACGAAAGAGCCCCTCTCCGGTGTGTGGGAGAGGGGCTCAAGCCCTGGTGAGGGCGGTTGTGGCTGGGGCCGGGGTCGAACCGGCGACCTATCGCTTTTCAGGCGATCGCTCGTACCAACTGAGCTACCCAGCCACGAGGTTTCACGTGAAACCTCAGCGGTCCTGACGGGATTTGAACCCGCGGCCTCCACCTTGACAGGGTGGCGAGCACTCCAAACTGCTCCACAGGACCAAGCTGCAACGCGTACAGTCTCGCACACTGGAATTGGGGCTACCAACGTGGTTTCCGGAGTTCCGGTGGCGTCATGTCGCTGGATCAGCGTAGCAGATGGGAAGGGCCTGTCCGTGCAAGTGATCTTGGAGCGGGTGGGTGTCCAGATACCGGTCCCCACCTCCGGGCCGGCGCATATCGGCGTGGACGACCCCTGCAACGGCGGAAGGAGGCCGGTTAGGATCTCGCAGTGATCACCAACCGTGCCGTGCTCCGGGCTTCACGCGTGGTGCTGGGCGCCGCCACGGGCGGTGCGGCGATGTGGGCTCTGTATCGGATCGACACCGCGGGCCGTGAGTACACCCTCCTGTCCGTCGGGGCTGTGGTGGGCGCGCTCCTCGCCGGTGTGGCGGACTTCTACCGGCGCACGGTGAGGCTCACAGAGGTACGTGTCAGTGTCCCGCAGCTGAGCGAACTGACCTTCGTGGTCAACGACGACACGCGCCAGGTCTCGTGGCAACTCTTCGTCGAGTCCGTGACGCGCATCTCGACCCAGCGGCTGAGTGACGACGAGGGGCTTGTCAGGGAGGCACTGACCTCGTTGTACGGCTTGTTTGCCACGACGCGGGACATTCTCAGAACCACGCGCCCGACTGTGGGGGGCGACGGGATCACAGTCGAGTATCTGGCCGTGAATCTCCTCAACAGGGAACTGCGCCCGTTCCTGTCCAAGTGGCACCCGAGACTGAAGGCGCACGAGAACGCGTTTCCGGACGCCCCGGAGTCCGAGTGGCCCGAGGCTGCCGAGTGCCGGGCGGAGCTGGCCGTCGTACAGGCCCATACGCGCGAGTACGTCATGGGATTCGCGCGACTGGCGGGTGTGCGCGACCCGGGGTTGATGGTGGGTGGAGTCGCTCCGGACGGCGTTGATGAGGTCAGCCGGCCGTACTCCTAGGTGGTCGCGATCCGGCCGAGCCCGAGGGCCAGGAGGGCGGCGATCTCCGCAGGTCTGTGGGCGGCGGCGAGCCGGTGGTTCTCCTCTTCGGAGAGTCCGTTGCGGAGTCCGGCCCAACGCGGGTCCTCACGGGCGGCCATGAGCAGTCGTCGTCCTGTGACGAGGCGCGGATCCTCGGGTTCGGCTCCCGGATCCAGCGGCAGCCAATCGCAGTCGTCGACATCGAGGGCCCGCAGGATGTCCACGGTGACGCCGCCCAGGCCGCCGACCAGGAAGAGCGGTGTCGCGGATTCGAGCGTCAGCAGAGCTTCTTCCATGAGGCCGGGGATGGCTCCCGAGAACCTCTCCCGTTTTCCGCCGAGCAGGATCCGGGCGTCGGTCTTCTCGGCCATGGTGCGGCGCATGGACGTCAAGGCGTGGGCGGCTGCCTCCTGTTGGAGTGGAGGGGCCGGCTCCGTGGAGCGGTCGGCCAGCGGGTCCGGGATTTCACGGCCGCCCGGATCGAGGCACAGCACGCGGGCCCAGCTCTCGACGGAGAGCCGTTCCTCCAGCTCATCGCGTGTCATGTGCTGGTGTTCGCTCCATGCGAGGAAGACGGTGAGGAGAGGCTGGGTGCCTCGCTCGTACCGTTGAAGTTCGGAGAGCAGGAAGGTCGTGTACCCGTCGGGTCGCAGGTGTCCGCCGTAGGCCAGCGTGCCGCCGGACGCGAGAACCGTGCGGGAGATCTCCCCGAGGATCACGTTCACGTGTGACTCGATCAATCCGAGCCGGGCGAGGTCCGGACTGTTCGACACGGAGATGCCGACCATCTGTCCCTTGAGGGAGTCGGGGGGGAGGAGATGGTTCACCGTTGTTCCTCACGCACCTCGTGCGGCGAGCAGTGCCACTGTCGTGATGTCCAGGCCACGCCGGATACCTCCGATGCTCGCGATCTCGTTCAGTACCTGCATCTCATCCTCGCCGAGCGGTGGGCCTGGGTGCACGATGCGTGGCCTGATGTCTGCGACCGCGCGTCCCGTCCTGTGGGAATCGGCGAGCCACTCAGTGATCCATGCCGTCAGGGTGGCCGGTTCCGGCGGTTGGGACGCCCACCAGTCGACCTTCAGATCCGGTTGGGCGGCGAGCGCCTGCCGGCGCGACCGCCACAGGACGCGGTTCAGGTATTCGTCGACGAGCAGGTTCAGGGCTCGTCTGATCGTTTGCCCGGTCGCGTCGCCGGCCGGTGTGCCGACGCAGAGCCGAGGGACGTGGTCCAGCAGGAAGGAGCCTCTGCGGTCTCCTGCGCTCAGTGCGTCGAGGACGACGACCGGTACGCCCGCGCGCTTGGCCGTGAGTACTTCGCGCTGGCACCAGTGCCGGCTCGCGTATTCGTCGGTGCGCACGGCGAGCATGATGCCGTCGGATGCCCTGTCGCGTAGTTCCTGGAGGGAGTCGGACCCGGGCATGAGGCTGTGGTAGTCGATCCACTCTTCCAGCCGCGTGTCGCGGATGCTGTAGCGCACGCGGTCGATGATGTCCCTCGGCGCGTGATCGCCGAGCCTGGTGTGGCTGATGAACACCGTGAGCTTTGCGCTCTTTCCGTGGGCCAGCTGCGCGATGCCCTGGGAGAGATCACGCAGCCGAGTGGCGTGGATCTCCTCGGGCTGGGTGCGTCCCGGCTCCGCCAGCCGCTGGATGCGGCCCAGGAGCTGCTCGAGCCGCCCCAAGAGCGGAGTGCCCGAGATGAGCATCGGGAACACCCCGAGCGTGGGCTGTGGACCCCTGGAGTTCCACGCCTCTTTGATCCGCAGGGCGTAGTCGTGCCATGGATTCTCGGTGTCCTCGGCCGCTCGCGCCCAGTTCTCACCGAGCAACGGAACGACGACGACGTATTCAGCTGCCGCGTCCGGTGTGCCCGGGAACGGGATGGGCCGTGGAGCACTGCCCTCGCCGCGCAGCCCCGCAGAGCGCTCGTAGACGTCGACCACGCCGTCCAGCAGGCCCGAGAAGCGGTCGCCACGGAAGTGCGGTAGCAGCGCTTCAGCGATGTCCTTGCCCTGCCGGTCGGCCGGGTGCCACACCACGTAGACCTCGACCACCGGGGCGTACAGCGGAACTGTCACTCGATCAGCCTACGGGCGCTGCACCCCGCCCGTCCTCGGGTCACGAGAAACGGGCGGGACGCCGGCGCTGTACGTCGCTCCGCGAGGAGCGCATCACGGCTCGCGGTGCGGGTCGTCCTCGTCCGGAGCGGGCGTCTCGACGATCCGCAGGAGTGAGGCCCGGATCCTTCGCTCCAGAGTCTCCACCCTCTCGATCCGCAGACGCACACGGGCGTCCTTGCGAAGCCGGTCTGCCACGTCCTGGCCGACGGTGAGGTTCGCGACGACGCTCCACGGCTCCAAGCGGACGCGCCACACACGATTGCGTCGGCGCAGAACGACACCGAACGCCTCCGTGCCTGGCCGCAGCTGTCTGACGGCCGTCCTCCCGGGATCGTCGATCAGCCGTTTGAGGGATGACAGAACTTCTCCGGTCACAGGATGGCGGCCCGTCACCACCAACTCCGAACGATCGCCCAGCTGTAGCGGGTATTCCCGCGCGTCCCCGCCACCGAAGAACCACCGGCCCTCCCACGACAGTTCCGTGTTGAGGACGAGAGTCGTCAGCCCAGACGGAAGCGGTGGGCGGTCCGGTCCTTGAGCGGTCGCCCAGCCCTGTAGGTCGAAGCGGATGCCGTTGTACGACTTCTGCCGCACCGTGCCCAGCACACGGTCCCCGATGCGTACCTCCCCGGCGGCGACCGGGGCCTCGGACTCCGTCATCCTGAGCTTGATCTGGCGGTTGGTGGAGCCGATGCTGACGATCACCACGTCGATCTCGTCGTCCACGTCCAGTGGATAGCTCCGGGTGCTGCGCAGCTTGGGTTCCCAGCCCGGCACCGGGAGGAGGCCCTTCGTGTGCAACTTGCCCAGGAGCGGTTCGAACTCGGGCTGGTCGACACCTGCTGCCTCGTTCAGCGACACCAACATCCCGTCCACGTCCTTGGCCACAACCCTGCCACGACAGCGCTGACCGACAGTGAGAGTGCCCCGGCTCGGCAGCGACCGTACCCGTCTGACCATGACGCCCTGGCTGCTCCGGTCGACGACCTCGATCCTCACGAGGATCGCGCCGTTGAGCAGGGCGCCCAGTCCCTCGCGTGACAGGTGGGGGAACTCGGCCTTGCTGTGCGGCAGGAAGGCATGGATGGTGGGCTCTTCGAGCAGGCGGACCACGTATCCGGTGGCGCCGCGACTCACCGACAGCACTTGAGCCCGCATGGTTCGCTGAGACTCACGTGCCTCTTCGAGTCGGTCGTAGAGGTTTGAGCGCTCCCACTCCTCCGGCGGGCGGGCGCCGTGGAAGGGTTCGAGCCGCACCACCCGCCCGTCCAGGCCGATCAGCTCCACGGGATTGCGCCCGCAGGTGACCGTGCGCACGGTCCGGTCGACCTCGGTCAGCTCCTCGCCCTGCGGTTGCCCTTCCCAGACGACCCGTACGCTGACCGGCGCGGTGGCGGGGACCCGGATGCCGATGCGACGCTGGGTCGAGACCGGTCCGACGAACAGCCGTGAACCGTCGCGTGCGATTCCCACGGTGGTCTGCGGGACGAGCGCCATCGCCTCCCTGAACAGGGACCGGTCAAAGTCGGCCTCGGGCCATGAGAGTTCCGGATGCGGCAGCCCGACCGCTCGGCAGAGCTGAGCCAGCAGCCACACCGAAGGAGCCTGCAGTACGTCCTCGGGCATGCGCATCATGGCACCGGAGGCCCACTCCAGTATCCGCAGTCGTCTCTGTCGCACGACGCTGTAGACGACGTGGGCGAGTTCCTCGTCGACTGCCGTGAGGAAGTCCTCGGCGGTTACGTAGGACCACACGATCCGCTCCTCCAACCGCAACAATGGGGAGAGGAACTGCAGTCCGGGAGCCATGGCTTCGCGCAGCCCGGTCGCGTCGGGGCGCTCGTCGCCCAGCATCGCTGCCCGGAACGCGTGTCGTAGGCCGGTTCGAGGCCCGCGGAGCAGCGCGAAACCGTCGGAGGCCATGCTCTCCACGACGTCCGACTGGCAGAGTTCGGCCTCCAGCGCGAGGGTGCTGCGCGGCATGGCATGGGTGCGTAGGTCGCGCAGCAGCGGGAACGGCACGAAGGGCGTCGTACACACCAGAGCGGCCAGGTGAGCGAGTTGTGGCGTGTCGGCCAGGCGCCCGCGGATCCGGGCGGTGATCGCCTCCGCGAACTCTTCATTCATCGGTTTCTGACCACCCAGTTCTCCGGGCGCAGCGGCGCTACCCCGTCGGGAAGTTCACCGAACCAGACGGCACGCGCATGATGTCCTCGGCGGTTGAGGGCGGCCATCAGGTGGTGGAACTCGCGGGCACGGTTGAGTGGGTCGGGACCGAAACCACCCGAAACCAGCAGGACGCAGGACGCACGCGCGGGGATTCGGTACGGCTGCCAGCGCCACGCCGGCCCGGTCCCGCAGCCGTGGGCGATGCTGTGCCGAAAGGCCAGCAGTTCCAGTCCCGGAACACTCGCAAGTCGCACCACGTCGAGAAGAGCACGCAGGTCGAGGCCGAAAGGACCGGTGTACAGACCGATGTCGTGGACGACCTGTATGGGCAGTGCCACCTTGGTGCGCGGCAGGACGGGCAATCGGTGCACGACCTGCCCTTGTGCCAGCATGCGCACGATCTTCTCCACGTCGATTCTCCTGCCCGGCACCCGCCGTAACAGGAGCCGGTGCATGCGCTGGCGGTCCCATGTCGTGGTGTACTCGGTGACGCGCTCCAGCGTGAGTTCCGCGCTCTCGGCGGATGTACGCGGGTGTTCGACGGCCGGGACACGGCCCTGACGTGTTTCCTCCGCCGTGAGGATCGCGTCGCTGTCCAGGACGTACGGGATCAGGCGGTTGGCCTGCACGCCCCCGGACTGATCGCCGAGACCCCAGAACCAGCGCAACCCCTGGGAGCCCGGGTTGTCGCCGTCACCGAGGCCGGCCAGATCGTCGGTGGGGGTGGACGCCATGACACGACCGATGCCGTGGTGGCTCACCTCGGCATCGTCGACGACCACGTCATCAGCCTCGTCGGCGTCCTCCAGCTCGCTTTCAGAGGTGATCTCCCAGGCCGGCTCGGCGAGCGGCACCAGCTGGAAGCCGAGCAGGCTCAGCGCGAACTCCAGGTCGACGAGGTGCTCCCGGGCGGCGATGACCCGTACGGCGTCGGCGATGCTCATGCCTTGTCCTCCCTGGTCGGACCAAGACGAATCACCACTGCGAGAAGGCGTTCCGGCGCATGATCGGCTTCTCCACCACCAGCTTCTCGATCAGCTGCCATTCCGGGGAATCGAAGTCCGTGTTGAGCTTGATCAGGACCTCGACGAGATCGAGGAATTCGGCGGTGCTCGCGTGGGCATGGCCGTTCGCGTCGAACTCGAAGCGGGGCGCCAGTTTCGCCACGCGGCTCATCAGACCCTCGTCGGTGTCGAGCACCGGAAAGTGCAGCCGGGCGATCTCCTTCAGCCGGTTGGCGTCGGGCCCTGGAACGGGCAGAACAACGCAGCGCCGGACAAAGGCCTCAGGGAGATCACGCTCGTTGTTCGTGGTGATGATCACGAGAGGGCTCTCCTCGATCCGTCCCGGTCCGTTCGTGACCGTGTCGTTGATCTCGGGGACGTAGAACTGCCGACTGCCGAGTGGTACGAGCAGCCCGTTGCAGAATGAGCTGTCGGCCTTGTCGATCTCGTCGATCAGCAGGACGGCGCCTGCCCTGGTCGCCTGGTAGTCGAGCAGGTGTACCGGCGGAGCGGCCGGCCGGGTCAGCGCACGGTCCGCCCCCCGGCGTTCAGCGGTCTCCGGGTTGAGGGCCCACCACAGCGGTCCGGGCTCAAGATAGTCGGTGAAGACCGACTCGTCATCGGTCAGTTTGGCGAGCTGGGCGTCGTTCAACCGCCGGATGAGGTCGATGCGCCACAACAGGTCCTGCGGATCGGAGTCGTCGGTGACCACGAACTCGAAGTAGGAGAAGCCCAGGCTTCGGGCCACGAAGCTGGCAAGGCTGGACTTGCCGCAGCCGGGCGGCCCGGACAGCAGCAACGGCCGGCCCGTGATGAGAGCGACTTGCACGGCGGTGCGGATCTCGGGCGTAGGTGCGTAGACGGATCCGTCCCGCTGATCGCCTTTCCGCAGGTTTGCGGGCCGTCCGCTCGACATGTCGCGCACCAACTGGAGAAGACTCTCGAGGGTCGAAGACTCCTCAGTCATCACTGTCCACCTTAATTTCGTCATCGGCCAACTTGGCGGTGTCGCTTACGTACTTGCGGGCGGCCCGCTCCTTGACCCGTGTGAACGACTCGTATGCCGATTTGATCTTCGCTGCCTTCCAGAGCCTGTGGTCGGCCGGCGCCAATGCGACGATGACGATGCCCGGAAAACGCACGCGCAGTTCTTCCATCACGGCACGGGCGGTGGACGGGTCCCCCGAGTCACAGCGCAGGACGACGAACACGCCCTCCATGTCGGTCAGCTGAGCCGCGAGTTGCTGCGGGGTGTCATGGTGCGAGAGGTTCAGCGCGTCGCGCAGCGTACGGTCGCACCGTTCCACGAGTTCGTTGATGGTGTCCTCGCCCGTGATCTCCGGAAGGGCGTGGATGTGGTAGCGCCAGTCTCCCGCGGTGGCCCGCTCCGCCAGGTTCCTGCCGAGCCGGTACGCCCGGGTCGACAGCCCGACCACGCGGTCCGGTGCCGACCGGTTGTTGGCAGCCATCACGACCTGTGCCGCACCCAGGTCGACCCACAGCGGCTGGACATACTGGACCGCTCGCTGCACCTGGTGCGGATCAAGCTGCGGCACCAGCTCCTGCAACGCCTTGTACACCAGGGAGGGCTCGCACGAGAGGAAGGCGGCCGCCAGAGCCCGAGGTTTGTGGCGGGTCGTCTGCCATTCTTCGGAGTTGACGCCGATGGTCTTCGCGGCCCGGCGCAGGGCCTCGTCCGTCACCCGGGAGAGGTAGGACGACACATGGTCTATCCACCGCTGCGTGGATGAGTCCGCGTCGTCACAAGGAGTGATGCTGTCGTCCAGCTCCTGCGTTATCTCGTCGGCCGTGGACAGTGCCGCCGAACCGTTCTTCTTGCGGTTCGCGGGGCGCAGTGGCAGGAGGGCGTCCAGCCGCAGGACGCGGCCCAGTCTGCTGGCCTTCACGTCCTTGTCCGTCACGTCGCCGAGCAGAACCGGCAGAAGGTGAACGGGGTCACCCACGGTACGGCGGAAGGTGAGGATGGTCGCTTCGGCGAGGACGTACTCGGAGTCGAGCGCGTCCCTGTCGATGAGGATCACGGCGGACCGGCAGCGGAGGAGCGCGTCGTAGATGAGAGTGTCGAAGCACTCGCCCTTTTCGAGATCCTTCTGGTCCAGCCACGTGGCGAAGCCGAGAGGTGGCAGCCGGTCGTCGGGGGCTGCGAGTATCCTCTTCAGGTAGATTTTCCGGTGCTGGTGTCTCTGCAGCGTGTCACCAGCCCCCAACTCGTGCTCCTCTCTGGGGCGGGAGCTGTGGCTGAGGAACACCAGGCCGCGGTCTCCGAAGAGAGTCTCAGAAGGAGCGATCTCGTCGTCCGCCTCATCGGCGAGTGGTACACGGGGGCTCATACGGCGCAGTGCTGACAGCGACGAATCAGGGAAGTTCTCTGAAGTGCCACATCCGGTACACGGAGAAAACGCCGCTTTCTCACAGAAACCGCCCCCTCGCTCGTTCCCGACCACCGTCAGGATAGTGAGCTGGGCCACCTCATGTCGCGGTTGTCCTTGTTCTGTGCCGGCTCGTCGACATGAGAAAAGCCCGTGCACGCATCCAGTGATGCAGCACGGGCAAGTCCAACTGTGCCCCCAACGGGATTCGAACCCGTGCTACCGCCTTGAAAGGGCGGCGTCCTAGGCCGCTAGACGATGAGGGCTATCGGCCCGCCTGTGCGCTTCGCAGCGCGTCGGGGACGTGAGAAGCATATGGGATGGCGGGAGCTATCGCCAAAACGGTTTAGGAGGAGGGCGAGGAAGTGCCCTCGGGCGGGGTGCTGGGGGACTGGCTCGCGCCGGGCTGGTTCTCCTTCGGGAGGTGGCGGCTGACCTCCGCCGTCGTGAGGCCGAGGCCGCCCAGCTCGATCTCGTCCCAGGCCTGGAGGTGGCGGGTGTCGCGGTCGAAGTAGAGGATCGACGCCTCGATGGGGTCGGGGTGTTTGCCCTCGATGGCGCGCAGTCCGCTGC
>NZ_JBEXSH010000270.1:0-10078 GCF_040613555.1 Streptomyces sp. NPDC006265 | reverse complement strand
GCCGGCACATCAGACGTCCTCCGACCGGGCCGTGCGGAACCCGGAGAAGATCTGCCGCCGGATCGGGTAGTCCCAGTTGCGGAAGGTGCCCCGGCCGTGCTGGTCACCGGTGCGGGCAGCGGCATTGGGCGGGCTACGGCGCTCGCGTTCGCCGAGGCCGGCGCCCGGGTGGTGGCCGTCGACCGGAACGCGGAGGCCGCGGCCCGCACCGCCGAGTCCTCCCTCCGGCTGGGCGCCCCCGATGCCTGGGCGGAGGCCGCCGACGTCTCCGACGAACAGGCCATGGAGAAGCTCGCCGACAAGGTCACCATGGAGTACGGAGTGGTGGACGTCCTCGTGAACAACGCCGGGATCGGGCTGTCCGGCTCCTTCTTCGACACCACCCCGGAGGACTGGAAGAAGGTCCTCGACGTCAACCTGTGGGGTGTCATCCACGGCTGCCGGCTCTTCGGCAGGCGGATGGCCGAGCGCGGGCAGGGCGGCCACATCGTCAACGTGGCGTCGGCCGCGGCCTACCAGCCGTCCCGGGCGCTGCCCGCGTACAGCACCTCCAAGGCCGCCGTGCTGATGCTCAGCGAGTGTCTGCGGGCCGAGCTCGCCGGGCAGGGGATCGGCGTGACCGCGGTCTGCCCCGGCATCGTGAACACCGCCATCACGTCGACGGCGCGCTTCGCCGGGGTCGATGCGCTGGAGGAGAAGCGGCTGCAGAAGCGCACCGCCCGTCTGTACGGGCTGCGGAACTATCCGCCTGAGAAGGTCGCCCGTGCGATCCTGCGGGCGGTGACGCGCAATGAGGCGGTGGTGCCGGTGACTCCGGAGGCGCGGGGTGCGCGCTGGCTGTCGCGGTGGGCGCCGGGGGCGCTGCGGGGCCTCGCGCGGGTGAAGCCGCCGGTGTGAGGCCGAGGGCTCAAAAACCTTGCGGTGAAGGCCAGTTGTCCACAGAACCGCCCATTCCCCTGTGGATAAACATACTTGGTTGTGGATCAAACCTCGGAAGTGAAACTCGATCGCGTGATTCCCGTCTCTTCCGCACCCTTGTGGGATGGACGAGAGACGCACCGTGAAGGTGTCGAAGTACCTGTCGAAGCATCTGCGCCACCAGCCCGAACGCATCGGGCTCACGCTCGACGAGGCCGGCTGGGTGGAGATCGACACGTTGATTGCCGCGGCCACCGCACACGGCTTCCGATTCACCCGCGACGAACTGGACCAGGTCGTCGCCACCAACGACAAGCGGCGTTTCGCCGTCGAAGGCACCCGGATCCGCGCCAGCCAGGGCCACAGCGTGGAGGTCGACCTAGGCCTGGCGCCGGCCGCCCCGCCCGCCCATCTCTACCACGGCACCGTCGCCCGCAGTCTGGACGCGATCCGGGCCGAGGGGCTCCGTCCGATGAACCGGCATGCCGTGCATCTCTCGCCCGACCGGGAGACGGCGACCCGCGTCGGCGCCCGCCGGGGCCGGCCGGTCGTGCTGGCTGTGGACGCGGGCGCCATGCACCACGACGGACATGTCTTCCACATGAGCGCGAACGGGGTCTGGCTGACCGAGGCCGTTCCGGCACGGTATCTGCGCTTCCCCGAACCGCACTGACCTGCCGCATCCGGCCGACCGCGCCACGACGACGATGTCGGCCCGACCGCGCCCTGTTCCCGTTTTCACCCGGGCGCGCACGGTGACTGTTTCACGTGAAACACGTGTCACCATCGTCGCTCCCTTACGCTCGATGCCATGAGTCTGCGTCTGAGCACCGTGATCCTCCCGTACCGCCGTTGGCACGAAGGCGGCCGTTCGGCCTGGACACGTGCCGAGCAGCTCGGCTTCCACACCGCGTACACCTACGACCACCTGTCCTGGCGCACCTTCCGGGACGGCCCGTGGTTCGGCGCCGTACCGACCCTCACGGCCGCCGCGAGCGTCACCGACCGGCTGCGGCTCGGCACGCTGGTGACCTCGCCGAACTTCCGGCACCCCGTGACCCTCGCCAAGGAGCTGATCTCCCTCGACGACATCTCCGGCGGGCGGGTCACGCTGGGTATCGGTGCGGGCGGCTCCGGCTTCGATGCCACCGCGCTCGGCCAGGAACCGTGGACGCCGCGCGAGCGCGCCGACCGCTTCGCCGAGTTCGTCCCGATGCTGGACCGGCTGCTCAGCGAGGACGCCGTGTCGTACGAGGGTGACTTCTACTCCGCCCACGAGGCGCGGAACATCCCCGGCTGCGTGCAGCGGCCCAGGCTGCCCTTCGCGGTGGCTGCCACCGGGCCGCGCGGGATGCGGCTCGCCGCCCGGTTCGGGCAGGCATGGGTGACCACCGGCGACCCCAAGCTGTACGACAACGGCACTCCTGAACAGTCGATTCAGGCCATTCGCGGGCAGGCGGAGACGCTCGACGACATCTGCGCCGAGGTCGGCCGGGACATGACCGATCTCGACCGGGTCCTGCTCACCGGATTCACGCCCGACCGTGTCGCCCCGCTCCAGTCCCTGAACGCGTTCGTGGACTTCGCCGGACGGCATGTGGAACTGGGCTTCACGGAGATCGTGATCCACTGGCCTATCCCCGACTCGCCGTTCGCAGCCGACGAGAAGGTCTTCGAGCAGATCGCGATGGAGGCGCCGGCGCAGCTGCGCTGAGGCGGTCGGGTGTGCCGGGGGCTCTGGCGAGGCCTCCTGGTGAAGGGCACCCGGCGAGACCTTGGTGAAAGGCTCCTGGTGAGGGCGGTATCCACTCACCTGTGCGGAGCCCCGCACGCCCGTGCAGGCATGTGCGGGACAATAGCCGGGTGACCTCAGCGACCCGACAGCCCGAGACCGCGGCCGAGACCCTCCCGCCGCGGCTGATCGCCACCGACCTCGACGGCACCCTGCTGCGCGACGACAAGTCGGTGTCCCCGCGCACGGTCGCCGCGCTGGCCGCCGCCGAGGAGGCGGGCATCGAGGTCTTCTTCGTCACGGGCCGCCCGGCCCGCTGGATGGACGTCGTCAGCGACCACGTGCACGGCCACGGCCTGGCGATCTGCGGCAACGGCGCCGCCGTGGTCGACCTGCACGGCGGCCCCGGCGCCCACCGGTTCGTGAAGGTGCGGGAGCTGGCCCGGGAGAACGCCCTGGACTCCGTACGGCGGCTGCGCGACGCGGCGCCGGGCACGGTGTACGCGGTGGAGCAGACGTACGGCTTCTATCAGGAGCCGGCGTACCCGAAGCTGCACATGGAGATACCGGACAGCCTCGCCCCGGCCGAGAAGCTGCTGGGCCCGGACCATCCGGCCGCCGCGGAGCCGGTGCTGAAGATCCTCGCCTACCACCCCGAGATCGACCCCGACGCCTTCCTGACCCTGGCCCGTCTCGCCATCGGCGACCGTGCCGACGTCACGCGCTCCAGCCCCAGCGCCCTGCTCGAGATCAGTGGCCCCGGAGTGTCCAAGGCCAGCACCCTCGCCCTGTGCTGTGCCGAGCGCGGCATCTCGCACGAGCAGGTCGTGGCCTTCGGCGACATGCCGAACGACGTGGAGATGCTGACCTGGGCGGGCCGGTCGTACGCGATGGGCAACGCGCACCCGGACGTGATCGCCGCCGCCTCGGGGCGGACGGTCGCGAACAACGACGACGGAGTGGCGGTCGTGATCGAGCAGTTGCTGACGGAACTGCCGTAGCCGCCGGGGCCGGGGGCTTTCAGAGGGACACCCCGCGCGCCGACAGCCACGACACCGGGTTCAGCGCCGAGCCCGACTCCGGTGTGACCCGGGCCTCGAAGTGCAGGTGCGGCCCGGTGGAGTTGCCCGTGGTGCCCGACTGGCCGATCCACTGCCCGGGGCTGACGTGCTCCCCCTGGTCGACCGCGAGGGAAGCGAGATGGGCGTACTGCGTGTAGTAGCCGCCCGCGTGCTTGAGCACGATCTCCATGCCGAAGGGACCACCGCAGGACACCTTCACGACCCGGCCCGCACCCACCGCCCGCACCGGAGTGCCGATCGGAACCGCGAAGTCCTGCCCGGTGTGCCGGTTCGACCACCGCGCACCACCGCTGCCGTAGGGCGCCGACAGCTCGTACGTCTCGACCGGCGCGACCCAGTCGCCGTCGGTCAAGCCCGTCTCCGGCTGATCCAGCCGGACGGCCCCACGGCACGCCCCGGCGGCGACCGCGGCGTCCGCCTGCCCCTGGAGCTCCGAGCGGGCCGCCTCCAGCTTCCGCTCGATGTCCGCCTTCAGACCGGCGAGCCGGATGTTGCGCTTCTCCAGCGCCTGCCACTGGGCCGCGGCCCTGGCCTCGTCCGCCGCGAGCCGGGCCTCGGCCCGCTTGTTCTTGGAGATCGCGTTGTTCACGGCGAGATCCGCCTGCGAGAAGGCGTGCTGGCCTCGCATCAGTCCCTCGGGGCTGTCGGCCAGAATCATGTGGGCGGCCACCGGCAGACCACCACTGCTGCGGTACTGCGCCCGCGCGATCCGGCCCAGATCCTCGTGCAGGACGGCGATGTGCCGCCGCTGCATGTCCAGGAGTGCCTCCGCACGCTGGGCTTCGGCCCGCTGGTCCTCGGCCTCCTTGCGCCCGGCCTCGTACTGCTGCGTCGCCACCGCGGCCTCCTCGTACAGCCGCACGACCTCGGCGCTGAGGCCGGTGGCCGGGCCGGTGCCGGTGCCGGTGTCGCTCCCGGGATCCTTGCCGGCCGCCGTCGGCCGGGCCGCGAGCACGGCCAGCGCGCACAGCAGGACCGGAACGAGCAGCCGATGACGGCGATATGAGCGCATGTCAGCGATCGTCACCCAGCACGGCCGACCCGGTCCTGTTCACGTCGTACGGCCGGGGGACCGGCTGCGCCGAACGGCCCAGTGCGCGCCGTTTCCGGACGCCGGCCGAGGGCGCCGAGGTCGAGGGCCTACCTCGCCCCCACCAACGACTCCGCCGCCGCCTCCCGCTCAGCCATCCCCCGCAGCGGCCCGTCCGCCGCCAACAGCTCCGCGTACGGTCCGCGTTGCACCACCCGTCCCTCGTCCAGCACGATCACCTCGTCGACCGCTTCGAGGCCCGCCAGCCGGTGCGTGATGAGCAGCGTCGTCCGGCCCGCCGTGGCGGCCAGCAGATCGGCGGTGAGCGCATCGGCGGTCGCCAGGTCGAGGTGCTCGGCGGGCTCGTCCAGCACCAGCACGGGGAAGTCGGCGAGGAGTGCCCGGGCCAGAGCCAGCCGCTGCCGCTGCCCTCCCGACAGCCGCGCCCCGTGCTCGCCGACGAGCGTGTCGAGCCCGTCGGGCAGGCTGTCGGCCCAGTCCAGCAGCCGGGCGCGGCCGAGCGCGCCGCGCAGCTGCTCCTCGGTGGCGTCCTTCCTGGCGAGCAGCAGGTTCTCGCGCAGCGAGCTGTCGAAGAGGTGCGCGTCCTGCGCACACAGCCCGACGAGCCCCCGTACGTCGTCACTGCGCAGCCCGTACGCGTTCACGCCCGCCAGTGTGTACGAGCCCGCCTGCGCGTCGAGGAACCGCAGCAATACCTGCGCCAGCGTGGTCTTGCCGGAGCCGGAAGGGCCGACCACGGCGATCCGGCGGCCCTCTTCGAGGGTCAGGCCCAGTCCGGCGAGGGCGTCCCGGTTCTGCCCGGCGTGCCGTGCGGTCAGCCCCGCGACGACAAGAGGGAACGGCGACGCGGGCGCCTGCCGGGGCCGCTCCGGCTCCCGCACGGGCTCCGGGGCGTCCAGCACTTCGTACACCCGCTCCGCACTCCGCCGCACGCGCTGCCGGTACTGCACGGCGAGCGGCAGCCCGAGCACGGCCTCGAAGGCGGCGAGCGGGGTGAGGACGACGACAGCCATGGTCACGCCGTCGAGCCGCCCGGAGGCGACCGCCTGCGCACCGACCAGCGCGGCGGCGGTGACGGTCAGTCCGGAGATCAGCGCGGTGAGGCCGTCGCCCAGGGCGGTGGCGGTGGCGGCGCGCGAGGTGATCCGGGTGAGCACCCCGTCGGCCTCGCGTGCCTGGGGGTCCGCACGGGCAGCGCACCGGCAACGGTCAGCTCCGCGGTGCCGGTGAGCAGGTCGGCCACCCGTGTCGCGAGCACCCCGCGGGCGGGCGCCAGCCTGTGCTCGGCCCGCCGGGCCACAGCGCCGGTGAGCAGCGGCACGCCGACCCCCGCCGCCAGGAGCCCGGCCGCGAGCACCGCCCCGGCCTCGGGCAGCAGCCATGCGGTGAAACCGACCGAGGCGGCCGACACGACGACGGCCGCCCCGGCCGGCAGCAGCCACCGCAGCCAGTAGTCCTGCAGCGCGTCCACGTCCGCCACCAGCCGGGAGAGCAGATCACCCCGGCGGACCCGGCGCAGCCCGGCCGGCGCCAGTCGCTCCAGCCTGCGGAACACCGCGACCCGGGTATCCGCCAGCATCCGCAGCACGGCGTCGTGCGACACCAGCCGCTCGGCGTACCGGAAGACGGCGCGTCCGATCCCGAACGCCCGCGTCGCGGTGACGGCCATCATCAGATACAGCACGGGCGGCTGCTGCGAGGCGCGCGAGATGAGCCACCCGGAGGTGGCCATGAGCCCCACGGCACTGCCCAGCGCGAGGCTCCCGAGCAGCAGCGCGAGCCCCAGACGTCCGCGCCGGGCGCCGGACAGGGCGCGGACGCGTGCGGCCACCAGCAGCAGATCCCCGGAGTCGATCCGCACCGCGCCCAGCTCGGTTCCGGCGACCTCGACGGCCGTGCGGACCGCCTCGGCGACGTCGTAGGTGTCCACCAGCAGGGTGGTGCCCCGGCCCAGCGTGTTCACCTGGGCCTGGAAGGCGTCGCGCTCGCTGTCGTGCAGCAGGGTGAAGGCGTGCGCGGAGGTGCCGACGGTCGGGATGCCGTAGCGGAAGCCGGCCGCGAGGTCGGAGGTGGTCGCGAAGCCGCCGACGTAGGCGGCCCGGGAGGCCGCCACCGCCGCCAGCTCGTGCGTGCGCCGGGCGCCCATCTCGATCAGCGGCCGGTCACCCGCGGCCGCCGACATCCGCGAGGCCGCCGCGGCGATCGCCGAGTCGTGGTTGAGGATCGAAAGGATCACGGTCTCCAGCAGCACGCACTCGGCGAAGGTGCCCTCGACCCGCATGATCGGCGAGCCCGGGAAGTACACCTCGCCCTCGGGGTAGCCCCAGATGTCGCCGCGGAACCGGTAGCCGGCCAGCCACTCCAGGGTCTCCTCGTCGACGATCTCCCGTTCGCGCAGGAAGGTCAGCACGGCCGTGTCGAAGCGGAAGTTCTCCACCGCGTCCAGCACCCGTCCGGTGCCGCCCACGACGCCGTAGCGGCGCCCGTTCGGCAGCCGCCGGGTGAAGACCTCGAACACGCTCCGCCGCTCGGCCGTGCCCGACGCGAGCGCGGCCCGCAGCATCGTCAGCTCGTACTGGTCCGTGAAGAGCGCCGTCGACGGAACATCCACCGGCAGCCCAAGGTCCGCTACGTCCACGTCAGCTCTCCTCGCCGTTTCTCGCCGTGTGGTGTGTCGGCCGGGGGTCCGGGGGTTCGCCCCCCGGTGTCCGCAGCATGGAGAGGAGCGTACCCCCATTTCGTCAATCTGACGATTGCGGTCCGCGGACACGCGATCGCCTTGCGGCCAGGCCCGTTTGTGCGACTACCCCCCTCGGGTGGCAGCATGGGCAGTGTGACGTCACCCGCGCCCCTGGAGATCGAACGCACCGAGTCGGCGGAGGAGGTCTTCGCCGTACCCGAGCCGGATGTCCCGTGGGTCACCATCGTCCACAACGACCCGGTCAATCTCATGAGCTACGTGACGTACGTCTTCCAGTCGTACTTCGGCTACTCCAAGGACAAGGCCACCAAGCTCATGCTCGACGTCCACCACAAGGGCCGGGCGGTCGTCTCCAGCGGCAGCCGCGAGGAGATGGAACGCGACGTGCAGGCCATGCACGGCTACGGCCTGTGGGCCACCCTCCAGCAGGACCGCAAGTAGCCAGCTCTCCGCCCAGCAGCGAAAAGGCGTTCATGCCCGGAACCTTCGAACCGCTCCCCGGCGGCGGCGCGGCCGTCGCCCTCGACGACGTCGAGATCTCCATCATCCGGTCGCTGGCCGTCCAGCTCCTGGAGCTCATCGGCCCCGGCCCCGCCGAGGACGCCCCCGACGATCCGCTCGCCGAGCTGTTCGCGGAGGGCCCGAGCGAGCCGCCCACCGACCCGGTGCTGCGGCGGCTCTTCCCGGACGCCTACAGCGACCCCGAGCAGCCCGCTTCGCCCCGGGACGCCGAGGAGCAGCGGGCGCACTCCGCGGAGTTCCGGCGGTACACCGAGAACGACCTGCGGGCCGGCAAGCGGGAGAGCGCCCTCGCGGTGATCCGCTCCCTCGACGCGCTCTCCTCGGCCGCGGCCGGCGAGGGCGGCGCGGTGCTGAAGCTGTCGCCGGCGGAGTCGCAGCAGTGGCTGGGCGCGCTGAACGACCTGCGGCTCGCGATCGGCTCACGGCTGGAGATCACCGAGGACGAGGACACCGACCTTCTCTACCGCCTCCCGGACGACGACCCCCGCAAGCCGATGGTGATGGCCTACCTCTGGCTCGGTGGACTCCAGGAGACGCTGGTCGGAACCCTTATGGCCTGATCAGCGCAGGTCTTGTGACCAGCGGGTGATCGATCGGTGTTCGCTCAGAGGACACTCAAATCCGGATAACGATCACGTCACCGCACCCGCCTTCTATGGTCACCTCGAAAGCGCTTTGTCCGCTTTTCTCTGTGTGGTGCGCCACATCCCACCCCTGTGCTCCGTGTTGCGGCCGTGATAGATCTTCACGACCGCCCGGCAGAACACCACCCGAATGTTCGGCCGGGTGCGCCACCGAGCCGGCAACCGCCGGCCAGGCACGAGCGGGCTTCCGGGCCCGCTCAGCTCCATCATTCCGGGGGGATCGAAACCCGATCCGAGGTCGACGCGGGCCCGGGTCGGCATGGAGAAAGGCGCACCACACATGACCTCTGCGCAGGTCGAATCGGAAAACGTCTCCGAAGAGGGGTACGAGCGCGGACTCGGCAGCCGCCAGGTCCAGATGATCGCGATCGGCGGCGCCATCGGCGTCGGCCTGTTCATGGGCGCCGGCGCGAACATCGCCAAGGCCGGCCCCAGCATCATCCTCATGTACGCCCTCGCGGGCGTCGTGATCTTCTTCATCATGCGGGCCCTGGGCGAGCTGCTCCTCTACCGGCCCGTCTCCGGCTCCTTCGCCGAGTACGCCCGTGAGTTTCTCGGCCCGTTCTTCGGGTTCGTCACGGGCTGGACGTACTGGCTCATGTGGGTGGTCACCGGCATGGCCGAGCTCACCGCCGCCGCGATATATATCCACTTCTGGTTCCCGGAGATCCCGCAGTGGGTCAGCGCCCTGGTCTTCCTGGTGGTGCTCTTCGGTGTCAACCTGATCTCCGTCAAGATCTTCGGAGAGGTCGAGTTCTGGTTCTCGATGATCAAGGTCACGGCCATCATCGGCATGATCGTCATCGGACTCGGCGTGCTCACCCTCGGCTTCTCCGACGCCGGTGACACCGCCGGCGTCTCCAACCTCTGGTCGCACGGCGGCTTCTTCCCGAACGGCATCGGCTCCAGCCTGATGACGCTGCAGGGCGTCATGTTCGCCTACCTCGCCGTCGAACTCGTCGGCGTCACCGCGGGCGAGTCCGAGAACCCCGAGAAGACCCTGCCCAAGGCCATCAACACGCTGCCCTGGCGCATCATCGTCTTCTACGTCGGCGCGCTGCTGGTGATCCTCTCCGTCGTCAAGTGGACCGAGTTCTCCGCCGGCGAGAGCCCCTTCGTCCACGCCTTCGGCGAGATCGGCATCCCGCTCGCCGCGGGCATCGTCAACTTCGTGGTGCTCACCGCGGCCCTGTCGTCCTGCAACTCGGGCATGTACTCCACCGGCCGCATGCTGCGCGACCTGGCCGCCAACAGCGAGGCCCCGCAGGCGTTCGCCAAGCTCAACGCCCGCAAGACGCCCGCCGTCGGCGTCACGGTCTCCGTCGCGCTCATGGGCATCGGCGTCGTCCTGAACTACGTCGTCCCGGAAAAGGCGTTCCTCTACGTCACCTCCGTCGCCACCGCGGCCGGCATCTGGACCTGGATGAT
>NZ_JBEXSH010000269.1:0-10096 GCF_040613555.1 Streptomyces sp. NPDC006265 | reverse complement strand
GACCTGTGAACATCCGAGCTAGCCCGGCGCAGCCGCGGGGCTCTGACCCGGCCGGGTCAGACGCCGCGGCCTCCGAGATCGGGCCGCCGCACGGGTTGGCCGTGGACGAAGACGTGCCCCCTACGGGCGGCGCGGACCCGGACGGGGACGAGAGCCGCGAGCACGAACGTGCGTCCGACGAGGAGGAGGACCGGGTCACCGACAAGGGCCTCCCCAAGCGCACTCCGAAGATCACCGCACCGACCACCGCCCCGCGCCAGCACAGCAGCTCCGTCGACGCCGACGCCCTGCGCCGCCGACTCGGCGGGTTCCGCCAGGGCGCCCAGGAGGGCTACCGCGACGTGGAGGCGGAGATCGCCGAGAGGACGGCCTCGCACCAGCGGCCGGCCACCGGCGCAGCAGGACCAGCTGAACCCGAAGAAGCCACGGGGGGCACAGTCGAGGAGGCAAGCAGTTGACCGCTCCCAGTACCTTCGGACTGATCGGACTGAGCAGTGAGGCCCGCAACCTGCACTGGCTGCTGACCAACCTGGTCGAGGAGGTCCCCGGCATCCTCTCGGTCGCGGTCGTCTCGTCCGACGGACTGCTCCTGCTCTCCTCCGACGACCACCGCAACAAGGAGGCGAGGGAGGCCCTGCAGGCCCGCGGGTCCCGCCGTACCGGCCCGCGCGGTTCCGCCGCCGACCTGGCCACCATCGTCTCCGGCATCGGCAGCCTCACCATCGGCGCCGCCAAGCTGATGGACTTCGGCGGAGTCCGGCACACGATGATCGCCATGGACGAGGGCAGCCTGTTCGTCATGTCGATCAGCGACGGATCACTGCTCGGCGTCCACGGCTCCGCGGAGTGCGACATGAGCGTCGTGGCGTACCACATGGCCCTGTTCGTCGGCCGGGCCGGTCACGTCCTGACGCCCGAACTCCGCAGCGAGCTCCGTAAATCCCTGGAGGATTCCCAGACGACGGGGAGTGCCCGATGAGCAGCACGCCGAAGCATCACCTCCCGGTCCGCGGCGGCGACCGCAAACCCGCCCGGGTCCGCCCCTACTCGCTCACCGGCGGCCGCACCCGCTTCGGCCACGTCCTCCTCGTGGAGACGTTCGTGGCGAGCACGGCCGCGCTCGACGCCCCGGAGGAGCGCAAGGAACTGACGAACGGCCACCTCTCCACCCGCGTGATGCCGGAGCTGCGGGCCATCGTCGAACTGTGCCGCCGGATGCGTACGGTGGCCGAGATCGCCGCGCTGCTGAAGATGCCGCTCGGCGTGGTCCGCGTGCTCCTGAGCGATCTCGCGGACCAGGGAAAGATCCGTGTGTACGGAACGGGCACCGGCCATGGCACGGGCCGCCCGGACCGCGCTCTGCTGGAAAGGGTGCTGAGTGGACTCCGTCGTCTCTGACGCCGCTCACGGCGTCTGTGGTTCCTCCCCGTTCGTCCAGCCGGACGACAGCATGCACGCCTGGGAGACGGACCGCACCCGTGCCCCCATAGCCACGAAGATCGTGGTGGCGGGCGGCTTCGGCGTGGGCAAGACCACGCTGGTCACCGCCGTCTCGGAGATCACGCCCCTGCAGACCGAGGCGCTGATGACCGAGGCGAGCGAGGCGACCGACGACCTCACCGCCACACCGGGCAAGACCACCACCACCGTGGCCATGGACTTCGGGCGCCTCACGCTCGACGACGACCTGGTGCTCTACCTGTTCGGCACGCCGGGCCAGCAGCGGTTCTGGTTCATGTGGGACGACATCGTGCGCGGCGCGATCGGCGCCGTCGTCCTCGCCGACACCCGCCGCCTGAAGGACTGCTTCCCGGTCCTGGACTACTTCGAGAGCTCCGGACTGCCGTACGTGGTCGCCGTCAACCACTTCGACGGCAGCGAGCTGTTCGAGCCGGAGGACGTGCGGGAGGCCTTGACCATCCCGCAACACATACCTGTCATGATCATGGACGCGCGTCGCCGGATCTCCGTGATCGAGACCCTCCTGGCCCTCGTGGGCCACGCGCTCGACGAAACCCCCGAGTAGAGGACAGCCCGCATGCGGAAGATACTCGTCGTCGGAGCCGGTCAGTCCGGGCTCCAGATCGCCCTCGGCCTCCAGTCACAGGGGTACGAGGTCACCCTGATGTCCAACCGGACGGCGGACGAGATCCGCACCGGCCGGGTCATGTCGACGCAGTGCATGTTCCACACGGCCCTGCAGCACGAGCGCGACCTCCAGCTGAACTTCTGGGAGTCCCAGGCCCCGAAGATCGAAGGACTCGGCGTCTCGGTCGCCGCCCCCGGCTCCTGGGCCGAAGGCCCCTCCGCCCGCGCCATCGACTGGCTGGGCAGGCTCGACGGCTACGCGCAGTCCGTCGACCAGCGCGTGAAGATGGCCGGCTGGATGGAGACGTTCGCCCAGCGCGGCGGACAGCTCGTCATCCACGGCGCGGCCGTCGGTGACCTCGACTACTTCTCCCGCACCTACGACCTGGTGCTCGTCGCGGCCGGCAAGGGCGAACTGGTCCAGATGTTCGGCCGCGACGCCGAGCGCTCCCCGTACAGCGAGCCGCAGCGCGCGCTGGCCGTGGCGTACGTCCACGGCCTGGGCCCGCGCCCCGAGCACCCCGGCACCGAAGCGGTCCGCTGCAACCTCGTGCCGGGTGTCGGCGAATTGTTCGTCATGCCGACCCTGACCACTTCCGGCCGTGCCGACATCCTGTTCTGGGAGGGCATACCCGGCGGCCCGCTCGACGCCTTCAACGGCGTCAAGGACCCCGCGGAGCACCTCTCCCTGACCCTGGAACTCATGGAGCGGTACGTCCCCTGGGAGTACGCGCGGGCCACCAAGGTCGAACTGACCGACGCCGGCGGCACGCTCGCCGGCCGCTACGCCCCCACCGTCCGCAACCCCATCGGCCGCCTCCCCGGCGGCGGACTCGTGCTGGGTGTGGCGGACGTCGTCGTCGCGAACGACCCGATCACCGGGCAGGGCTCCAACTCGGCGTCCAAGTGCGCCGGCGCCTACCTCGCCTCGATCACCGAGCACGGCGACAAGCCGTTCGACGAGGAGTGGATGCGGGCCACCTTCGACCGCTACTGGAACACCGCCCAGCACGTCACCAAGTGGACCAACGCCATGCTCGCGCCGCCGCCGGAGCACGTCCTCAACCTCATCGGCGCCGCCGGTGAGCTCCAGCCGGTCGCGGACCGCTTCGCCAACGGCTTCAACGACCCGTCCGACTTCGAGAACTTCTTCTACGACCCGGACAAGACGGGGGCCTACCTGGCCGAGGTGTCCGGCGCGGGCGCCGCGTAACCACCGTCGCCGCCCCCGTACCCCTCGTCCGACCCGTCCGCGGCACCCTCGGGGAGCTCCGGCGGCTCGTAACGCCGCAGGGGCTCCCCGCCCGGGTCCGGTCGTACGGCACCCAGGACCGGTTTGGCCGCGATCGGTGACACCTTCACCTTCGCGCCCGGCCGGGGAGCCTGGACGACCATGCCGTCCCCGAGGTACAACCCGACGTGCGTGGCCTTCGGGAAGTACACGACCAGGTCGCCCGGGCGCAACTCGTCCAGGGGGATCCGCTCCAACCGCTTCCACTGCTCCTGGCTGGTCCGGGGGATGGGCGTCCCGGCCCCGGCCCAGGCCTGCGAGGTCAGTCCCGAGCAGTCGTAGGCCCTCGGGCCCTCCGCGCCCCACTCGTACGGCTTGCCGAGCTGCCGCACGGCGTAGCGCACGGCGCGGCGGCCTTCGGCGGACGGGGCGGGGGTGCGGGCGGTGTCGCCGCTCCCGCGGCTGCCCCTGTTCTTGCCGTCGTCCTTGCCGTCCTCGTCGTTCTTGATCTTCTCGTTGTCGCCGTCGGCTTCGTCGCCTCCGCTGTCTTCGTCGCCGAGCGCGCCGGACGCCATGAACTCCTTCTGCGCCTTCGCGATGCCCTTCCGCTCGAACTCGGCTAGGTCGGTGAGCTGCTCGCGGCTCAGGGAGGCGAGCATTTCCTCGACGTCGTGGAGGCGGGCGCGGACCTCGTCGCGCTCCTTCTTGCGCCGCTCGACGAGCGCGAGCTGCCGGTCGAGGGCCGTGCGGGCCTTGCGGGCCAGTTCGTGGGCCTTGCGCTCGTTGCCGGTCAGCCGGCCGATGGTGTCGGCCCACTCCTGGGCGAGCCGGCCGATCACATGGCCCTGCTCGATCGCGTGCTGCGGGTCGCGGGCCAGGAGCAGGCGTACATACGGGGAGATGTCGGTGCTGCTCTGGTACTGCTGCCGGGCCAGCCGGCCGGCCGCGCCCCGGCTGTCGTGCAGGGAGAGCCGGGCGCGGGCGAGGGCGCGGTCCAGGCGGTCGGTCTCGGCGCGCTGCTTCTTCAGCTTCTCCTCGGTGCCGTTGTAGGCCTCGGTGGCCTCCTCCGCCTTCCGGTACCGCTCCTGAAGGTCTGTCAGGAGACCGGCGACTTCGTGCTGTTCCGTGTCGTGCTGTTCCGTGTGCGGCTCGGGGACGGCCGTGGCCGGGGCGGGCGCCAAGACGGTTCCGGCCGCCGTCGCCGCGATGCAGACCAGACGCAGAAGCCTTCCTGACATGCCATCACCTCCGTTGCGGGGGCGGCGTGGTGCCGCCGGACATCGTGAGGATCAGGCGTGTGCGGGCGGGGCGCGCGGTGGGTGTGCGCGGTTCGGCGCAACGGGGTCACCCGTCGGCGTCGTCCGGCTTGCCGTGCGGCGTGGCGTCTGGCTTCGACCACGGCCAGTTGAGCCGGCGGGGCGGGACGCCCTCCGGGGCGTATTCGTACTTCCAGCGGTTGGACAGGCCGACCTTGCCCGGGCCCCGGGGGACGCGGCGGTAGACAAGCACGGTGTCCGGCCCGCCGTCGGGGTCCGGGACGGGGATGCGGTACGTCTTGGGCGGGTGGCCGGTGATGCCGAGGAGGACGGGCAGGACCCTGCCGTCCATGGGGCCGCCCTCGAAGGGGGTGTCTTCACTCTTCACGGGATCAGTGTCAGACATCCTCGGCGAGCGCCCGGACCAGGGCGTCGGTCTGCGGGTCGCGGCGGGCGGTCACCGTCAGCATCGCCACGAACTGCTCTACGAGCCAGTCGCGGAGCTCCTCGGCGGGCGGCTGCTTGTCCTCGTCGAGCCAGATCAGCGACGACGCCTCCACGGCGGTGATCCACATGCGGATGGTCATGCGCAGGCGTGGGCCGGGGCCGGAGACGCCCAGGTGGCTGAGGATGTGCTCGGCGGCGACGCGGCGGACGCCGTCGACGATGGCGGTGGTGCGTGACGTCTCCACGACGCTGCCGCCCTGGAGGAGGGCGCTGAAGCCGGTGTCGTGCTCGTCGACGAAGGTGAGGTAGCGGTCGAGGGCGCGGGACAGGCGGGGGACGAGGGGGCCCTCGCGGGGTTCGTCGAAGCAGTGCTGGAGCTCGTCGGCGGCGGAGCGCAGGGCGGCCTCGTAGAGCTGCTGCTTGCCGCCCGGGAAGTACCGGTACACCAGGGGCCGTGAGACACCGGCCGCCTCCGCCACGTCGTCGAGGGACACCTCATCGGGGGCGCGGTGGGCGAAGAGGTCCAGCGCGGAGGTGAGCAGCTGACTGCGGCGTTCCTCGACGCTGAGTCGCCGGTAGGCGGGGGTGGGGGCGGCTGGTGTCATGCCTCGCAGCGTAATCGGGGGCCGGGGGGCTGCGCAGCGGTGGCGGGGGCCGGGTGGGGGTGCGCGTCTGCTTCGCCTTCGCGTGGGGCGAGGGTCGGGGCCGCGCCGGGGGGTTTCCGTCCTCGGAAGGCGCGATGGGGTGCCCGACCGACTGACTGTTCGTTGACGCGCCAACGGCTGCGGGCGGCCCCCCGACACGGCCCTTCCCGACGTACGCGGGTACGGGAGTGTGGGCATGTCGTTAACGCGCGTCCACGTGCTGGAAGCCGACTGCGGTGATCCGGCTGGCCTTCGGGGTCAGTTCGGCCATGCCCTGGCCCTCGAACATGTCGGTGATCAGCGGGCCCCTGGTGGCGCCGAACGAGGACTGCTCCTTGCTGGGCACGAGGGACGCGTTGGAGCGGTAGGCCTCCTTGAGCAGGGATTCCTGCTTGTGGGCGGGCGGGAACAGGGCGAGGGCGCCGCCGTCGGCCGTCCGCAGCGCGTAGACGCTCTGGTCGGCCGGAGCCTTGGCGAAGAACATCTTCGTGGCCATGCCGTCGGCTGCGCCCTCCTTGCTGCTCCGCTGGTAGGTCTCCTTCGCGTTCTCGACCGGCTTCGTGGCGGTCAGGGCGGTGCCCTTCTTCTTGCCGCCCGTCTGGAGGAGGTCCTCGTAGGCGGCGCGGATGTCGGAGGGGGCGAGCTTGCCGACCTTGGTGCCGGGGTTCGCGGCCTCGGCGAGACCGTGTATGGGCATGACGGAGTCGGGGCCTCTACGCCAGCAACCCCGACGACTTCCACAGGCGGCGTCCGACGCCCCGCAGCACACCGATGTCGTCGAGGAAGTCGGTCAGTCGCTTGGAGCCGTTCTGCATGACCTCCCGGCGGTGGCCGCTCGCGCGGACCTGGGCGAGGGCCTCCCGCTTGTCCAGGCCCACGTTGGTGTAGACGTCAGGGTTCACGAAGGCCACCGAGAAGACGCGGGCGAACTCGCCGGAGGTGACGCGGGTGAACTCCTGGGACCACTTGGGGGCCGTCACCATCTGGCGGCGCAGTTCCTCACGGGCGTAGCGGACGTGGCGGGCCTCCTCCACGACGTGGATGCGGGTGACACCGCGCACCAGGGTCTGGACACGCTCGTCGGGGAACGTCAGACGCTGCATCCAGTCGAGGACCTCCTCGCCGAGGAGGGTGGCGGTGAAGGAGCCGGGGGTGGTGGAGATGGTCTTGAACAGCCGGCCCAGGTGCTGGTGGGCCCTGCTGACCGGGTACCAGGGCGTGTCGCCGTGGGAGATCAGGCGGGCGAACATCTTGGAGTGGCGGCACTCGTCCTCGATCTCGGTGAGTGCGTAGCGCACATGGGCGCTCGTCGCCGCCTTGTCGTAGATGTGCCGGACCAGCAGCTGCATCAGGATGATCTCGAACCAGATGCCCAGGGAGGCCAGGGCCGCGGCCTCGTGCTGGGAGAGCAGGATGCGCTGTTCCTCGCCCATGCGTTTCCAGAGCGGGGTGTCGTAGAGCGAGACCAGCTCCGGGGGCCAGAACCACTTGCCCTCCTCGAAGGGCGCGTCCCAGTCCAGTTCCTTGTCAGGATCGAAGGAGTGCTTGGCGGAGGAGTCGAGCAGCCGTTGGGCCACCTGCTCCCGGTCCTTGAGCAGGCCGAGGGCATCGCGCAGGCCGTCGAGCGCGTCGGCTTCCGTCAGGGTCGTCATGGCTGCCCACCTCGTTGTGCACACGTCACTGTTCCTCTTATGAGACTGCCTGTCAGCAAGCTCGTCAATCCCTCGCGCACTACTTGTTGACCCGGTGTCTACCTCGTGTGAGCCTGCGGGCATGCCGACCTTCGACCTGTACGCGATGGAACCGCAAGAGCCCGTACGACAGGTGCCGGCGAGCGGCGCGGCCCGTTTCACCTGGGAGTACGACGACGGCCGCGACCGTCTGCTGGCCCTCTATCAGAAGGGCAAGGACAAGCAGTGGGACGGCCAGAAGCGGATCGACTGGGAGCTGGAGGTGGATCCGTACGATCCGCTCGGCACCCCGGACGAGGCGATGTCCCTCTACGGGACCAGGCACTGGGCGAAGCTGACGGAGAAGGACCGGGGCGAGCTGCGCAAGCACTACGCCTCCTGGCAGTTCAGCCAGTTCCTGCACGGCGAGCAGGGCGCGATGATCTGTGCCGCGCGGATCGTCGAGTCCGTCCCCGATCTGGACGCGAAGTTCTACTCGGCGACCCAGACCATGGACGAGGCCCGGCACGCCGAGATCTACGGCCGCTTCCTGCACGAGAAGATCGGGATGCTGTACCCGATCAACGACAACCTCCAGTCCCTGCTGGACGACACGCTGCGCGACGCCCGCTGGGACATGCCGTACCTGGGCATGCAGGTGCTGATCGAGGGCCTCGCGCTGGCCGCCTTCGGCATGATCAGGGACACGACGGACAAGCCGCTGCCCAAGCAGATCCTCGCGTACGTCATGCAGGACGAGGCCCGGCACGTGGCCTTCGGGCGGATGGCCCTGCGCGACTACTACCGGCAGCTCACCGATGGCGAGTTGAGGGAGCGCGAGGAGTTCGTCATCGAGGGCTGCTACCTCATGCGCGACCGGCTGCGGGGCGTGGAGGTGCTGGAGAACTTCGGCATCCCGAAGGCCGAGGCGGAGCAGTACAGCGAGCAGTCCGAGTTCCTCACCCTGTTCCGCAAGCTCCTGTTCAGCCGCATCGTCCCCTGCGTCAAGGACATCGGCCTGTGGGGCAAACGCCTCCAGCAGGCCTACGTTGACATGGGCGTCCTGGAGATGGGTGATTCCAATCTCGACCTGCTGATGTCCGAGGACGAGGAGATCGCCGAGAAGCTCGACGCCGAGCGCTTCGCCGCGGAGGAGAACGAGCGGGTGGCCGAGGTGCAGGGGGCGATCGACGCGGGGCGGGCGGACGGCGGCTGAGCGCCCGTCAGGGTGCGCAGCCCAGGCCCTCCGGCACCTCGCCGAGCAGCGGTGTCGCCCCCTGGGGCGGGAACGACGTCCGCAGGGTGAAGGCGTACGGTGTCGGGCCGTGCGTGCGCAGGTGCAGCACGCGGCACTCCGCCTCGGCGACCGTGGGGCGGTGGCCCGCCGGGACCCACCAGAGGGCGACCATGGCCTCCTGGACGCGCTCGAACCACTCCCTGCGGCGGGCAAGCATCTCCCGGTGCCGGCCCTGGTACATGTACGCGGTCAGGGCGTTCGTGTCGCGCCACACCGACATGTTGATGATCAGCCAGGAGTCGCCGAAGACGGGCACGTCCGTGGCGTCGTCGCCGGCCTCGCCCTGGAGGCGCCAGACGAAACCGTCGGCCCCGTCCGCGTCCGCGTTCACCGGGTCGAGGCTGTCGACGAAGTCCTTCAACCGCGGGGAGTCCAGCGGGGCCTTGAGGCGGCCGAGGTTGACCTGGGCGAGTTCGTACGCGGGCTCAGTCATGAACCGAACGGTAGGTCGGGTGTCCCCGGTCCCGGTAGCCCCGTCTCAGCAACCGGGCGGCCGTGCCCGGTCAAGTCAACCGGACGGCTGAGCAGGAAACTTGAGCACCGCCTCCATCACCACCCGGGCGATCGGCGCCGCGTCACCGCCCCCGCTGATGTCGCCGCGGTCCGTCTCCGCGTCCTCCACGACGACCGCGACCGCCACCCGCGGCGCCAGATCGCGATCGCCCTGCGCCCAGGAGACGAACCAGGCGTACGGCGTGCCGGAGTTGCCGAGGCCGTGCTGGGCGGTGCCGGTCTTGCCGCCGACCTTGGCGCCGCGGATGGCGGCGTTGCGGCCGGTGCCGTTCTCGACCACGTCCCGCATCATCGCCCGCAGCCGGACGGCCGTGGACGGGTACATCGCCTGGCGGACCGCCCGCGAGCCGGCCGTGGCCAGGGTGCTGCCGCCCGGCCGGGTCGTGCGCTCCACCAGGTAGGGGTCCCGTACCTGACCGCCGTTGGCCACCGCCGCCGCGACCATCGCCATCTGCAGCGGTGTGGCGCGGGTGTTGTACTGGCCGATCGACGACAGCGCCAGCTGCGCCTTGTCGAGGGTGGTGTCGAAGGTGGAACGGGCCACCGGGAAGGGGATCCTCAGCGCCCCGTTGTTGAAGCCGAAGGCGTGTGCGGTGGTCGTCATGGCCCTCACGCCCACCTCCACACCGAGCTTGGCGAACACCGTGTTGCAGGAGAAGGTGAAGGCCTCCCGGACGGAGGCGTTCGCGCAGCCCTTCGACGCGTTCGTCAGGCGTGTGCGCGTCCCGGGCAGCCGGTAGGGGTCGGGGGTGTCGGTCGGCGCCTCGAGGTCGGTGACCACACCGGCGTCCAGCGCGGCGGCCGCGGTGACGACCTTGAAGGTCGAGCCCGGTGGATAGGTCTGCCGCACCGCCCGGTTGAGCATCGGGCGGTCCCTGTCCGCCGCGAGCCGCGACCAGGCCTGGGCCGCCGCCGAGCCGTTGCCGGACAGCGGCTGGGGGTCGTAGGAC
>NZ_JBEXSH010000268.1:0-10101 GCF_040613555.1 Streptomyces sp. NPDC006265 | reverse complement strand
CCCCCATGACCCGTGACCCCCGTACGCGCCGTGACCGCGCGCCGCGCGGCCGTTCTTGTCGTGCTCACGCAGGCATCGTGAGTGATGCCGGATCACCGGTGCAACAGATTTTTCGCCCTGGGAGAACGGGCCGGGGGAAAGTGCCTGGAAACGCCGGGGCCGGCCGGATGACCACCCGGGGAGGCCCCGCTTCGCCCCCTTGTGCCGAGCGACATGAGCGTCTTGGGTGGGACGAGTGATCCCGGCCCGGGCCGCCGAAGAGCCCGGACCGGTGGCATGGTGGAATCTCAGGAGGATCCCGACATGTCCGATTCGGTAAGTGGCTGTACCCGGCCACGCACCTCACTGTCCGAAGCCGAGGTCGAGGCTCTCGTCCGCGGCATCTGCTTCAAGACCGGCCCGCCACGCCGCCTCGGTGTCGAGGTGGAATGGCTCGTCCACGAACTGCGCGCACCGCAGCTCCCCGTCACACCCGAACGACTCGAAGCGGCCTATGCCGCACTGCGGACCGTGCCCCTGAGGTCGGCGCTCACCGTGGAACCCGGCGGCCAGCTGGAGCTGAGCTCGCCCCCCGCGTCCTCACTGACGGAAGTCATCGCCACCGTCTCCGCCGACCTCGACGCCGTCCGCGCGGTTCTGCGCGAAGACGGCCTCGCCCTCGTCGGCCTCGGCCACGATCCGTGGCACGAACCCCGCCGGTACCTGCGTCAACCGCGCTACGACGCCATGGAGGCGTGCCTGGACCGCACGGGCCCCGCCGGCCGCGCCATGATGTGCTCCTCCGCCTCCGTGCAGGTGTGCCTGGACGCCGGTCACGAGGAGCCCGGGCCGCTCGGTCTGGGGCGGCGCTGGTGGCTGGCCCACCATCTGGGAGCGGTCCTGGTGGCCGCGTTCGCCAACTCCCCTCTCGCCGCGCACCGGCCGACCGGCTGGCTGTCCACCCGGCAGCTGACGTGGACCCGGATCGGCGCCGGCCGGGCGGGCGGACCACGGATGGACGCCGACCCCCGCGGCGCCTGGGCCCGCCACGTGCTGGACTCCCCCGTGATGTGCGTACGGCGGGACGGCGGCCCCTGGGACGTCCCCGAGGGCCTCACCTTCCGGGACTGGATCCGCACGGGCGCGCCCCGGCCGCCCACCCGGGAGGATCTCGACTACCACGTCACGACGCTGTTCCCGCCGGTCAGACCGCGCGGCCATCTCGAACTGCGCATGATCGACGCACAGCCCGGCGACGACGGCTGGATCGTGCCGCTCGCCGTGACGGCGGCGCTGTTCGACGACCCGGAGGCCACCGAGACCGCCTACCGGGCCGTGAAGCCACTGGCCGAACGGACGCTGGGGCTGCCCGCGCCGCACAACCCGCTGTGGCTCGACGCGGCGCGCGGCGGCCTGGCCGACGCGGAACTGCGCGAGGTGGCCGTCACGTGCTTCACGACCGCGCTGGACGCCTTGCCCCGGCTAGGGGCCGCCCCCGAGGTCGTCGAGGCCGTCACGGCCTATCTGGACCGCTACGTCGCCCTGGGCCGCTGTCCCGCCGACGACCTGCTCGACCGACAGCGCGGCATCGACGGCCGCCCCCACGGGAAGGACTTCCGCCCATGACCGACATCGATCCCGCCGTCGACGCCCGGGCCGTCGACCCCGAGGTCCTCCGTGAGCGGGCGGTCGCCTCACTCGTCGTGGCCCGTGACCGCACCACCCTGCTGACGAGCTGCGTGGAGGATCCCGATCTGACCGCGCAGCACTCGCCGCTGATGTCGCCGCTGGTGTGGGACCTCGCGCACATCGGCAACCAGGAGGAGCAGTGGCTGCTGCGGGCCGTCGCCGGGCACGAGGCGATACGGCCCGAGATAGACGGCCTCTACGACGCCTTCGAGCACCCGCGCGCCGAGCGGCCGAAGCTCCCCCTGCTGTCGCCGGCGGAGGCCCGCACCTACGCGGCCGACGTACGCGGAAGGGCACTGGACGTGCTGGAGCGGCACGCGTTCCACGGGACGCGGCTGACGGAGGCCGGATTCGCCTTCGGGATGATCGCGCAGCACGAACAGCAGCACGACGAGACGATGCTGATCACCCATCAGCTGCGTGTGGGCCCACCGGCCCTGACGGCACCCGATCCGGAGCCGGCGCCGCTGACCACGGGCCCGTCCGAAGTCCTCGTCCCGGGCGGCCCGTTCACGATGGGCACCTCCGGCGAGCCGTGGGCCCTGGACAACGAACGCCCCGCGCACCGGCGCGAGGTGGCGCCCTTCCACATCGACACCACCCCGGTGACGAACGGCGCCTACCGGGCGTTCATAGAGGACGGCGGCTACGACAACCCGCGGTGGTGGACGGCCGACGGCTGGGCGCACATCCAGAAGCACGGCATCGAGGCCCCGCTGTTCTGGCGACGCGAGGGAAAGCAGTTCCTCAGGCGGCGGTTCGGCGTCACCGAGGTCGTCCCGCCGGACGAGCCCGTGCTGCACGTGAGCTGGTACGAGGCCGACGCCTACGCCCGCTGGGCGGGACGCCGGCTGCCCACGGAGGCCGAGTGGGAGAAGGCCGCCCGGCACGACCCGGCCGGCGACCGCTCGATGCGCTACCCGTGGGGCGACGCCGACCCGGGGCCCGAGCACGCCAACCTCGGCCAGCGGCACCTGCGCCCGGCGCCCGCCGGGAGCTACCCGGCCGGTGAGTCTCCGCTCGGCGTACGGCAGTTGATCGGCGACGTGTGGGAGTGGACGGCGAGCGACTTCCTGCCGTACCCGGGGTTCAGGGCGTTCCCGTACAAGGAGTACTCGGAGGTCTTCTTCGGGCCCGAGTACAAGGTGCTGCGCGGCGGTTCCTTCGCCGTGGACGCGGTGGCCTGCCGGGGCACCTTCCGCAACTGGGACTACCCGATCCGGCGGCAGATCTTCTCCGGGTTCCGCACGGCCCGGTCGGAGGACGTCTGATGTGCCGGCATGTGGCGTACGTGGGGCCGGAGGAACCGCTGGGCCGGATCCTCGTGGAGCCCCCGCACGGGTTGTACCGGCAGTCGTGGGCGCCCCGGCACCAGCGGTACGGGACGGTCAACGCCGACGGTTTCGGCGTGGGCTGGTACGCCGAGGGC
Source organism: Streptomyces sp. NPDC006265 (assembly GCF_040613555.1). NCBI lineage: Bacteria > Bacillati > Actinomycetota > Actinomycetes > Kitasatosporales > Streptomycetaceae > Streptomyces > Streptomyces sp. NPDC006265. Next base: position 7,004 of record NZ_JBEXSH010000268.1, on the reverse strand, counting down.
GACCCGGTGCCGGCCCGCTACCGCCGGGCCGGACCGATCTGGGCCGACCTGTCGTTCGCCGATCTGGCCCGGGTCGTACGCTCCCCCGCGCTGCTCGCCGCGGTGCGGGACGCGACCCTGTCGGGCGCGGACGCGGAGGCCGCGGCGGCCCCGTTCGCGGCGGGGACCTGGCTGTTCAGCCACAACGGGGCGGTGAAGGGCTGGCCCGGTTCACTGGCCTCGGTGTCCCGGACGCTGCCGCACGAGGACCTGCTGTCGCTGGAGGCGCGCAACGACTCGGCGCTCGTGTGGGCGCTGGTGCTGGCGCGGCTGCGGGGCGGCGACGAGGAGGGCCGGGCCATGGCCGACACCGTCCTGGAGGTCGCCGCGTCGGCCCCCGGCTCGCGGCTCAACCTCCTGCTCACCAACGGCGACACCATCACCGCGACCGCCTGGGGCGACGCCCTGTGGTACCTCACCCGGCCCGGCGGCGGCACCGTCGTGGCCTCCGAACCCTATGACGACGATCCGCACTGGCAGGAGGTCCCCGACCGCACCCTGCTCTCGGCGAGCCGCACTGAGGTGCTGCTGACGCCGCTGAAGGAGCCGACCGACGTCTTCGTGCCCGCACCCTTCAAGGAGCCCCGTACGTGAGCCCGTTCCACCTCACCCGCACCCTGCCCGAGGACACCACGGGCGCCGCGCTGCGCGCCGACGTCCACCGGGGCTTGACCGGCCGCCCCAAGACCCTGCCGCCGAAGTGGTTCTACGACGCGCACGGCAGCGACCTGTTCGAGAAGATCACGGGACTCCCCGAGTACTACCCCACGCGCGCGGAGCGGGAGATCCTCCTCGCGCGCTCCGGCGACATCGCCGCGGCGACCGGAGCGCGTACCCTGGTCGAGCTCGGCTCCGGGTCCTCGGAGAAGACGCGGCATCTGCTCGACGCCCTCACCAACCTGCACACCTATGTCCCGGTCGACGTCAGCGAGAGCGCCCTCGCCCAGGCCGGGCAGGCGCTGGCCGCCGAACGGCCGGGGCTGGACGTGCACGCGCTGATCGCCGACTTCACGGCGGAACTGGCCCTGCCGGACACGCCAGGGCCACGGCTGGTGGCGTTCCTTGGCGGCACGATCGGCAATCTGCTGCCCGCCGAACGCGCCGCGTTCCTGGCGTCGGTACGCGCCCTGCTCACCCCGGGCGACGCCCTGCTGCTGGGCACGGACCTGGTCAAGGACGAGGAGGTGCTGGTCCGGGCGTACGACGACGGGGCCGGGGTGACGGCCGCGTTCAACAAGAACGTCCTGACTGTGATCAACCGCGAGCTGGGCGCCGACTTCGAGCCCGCCGCGTTCGACCATGTGGCGCAGTGGGACGCGGAGCACGAATGGATCGAGATGCGGCTGCGCTCCCGTACGGCGCAGACGGTGAAGATGCCGGCGCTCGATCTCGCCGTCGACTTCACCGCGGGTGAGGAGATGCGGACCGAGGTGTCGGCGAAGTTCCGGCAGGAGGGCGTGCGCGCCGAACTGTCCGCGGCGGGACTGGACCTGGCCCACTGGTGGACGGACAGCCCGGGCCGGTTCGCGCTGTCGCTGAGCGTGGCGCGCTGACACCGGGGAACCCGGGGGCGGCGGCGACGGCGGGAGACGACGTCTCGCGCTTCGCCGCCGCCTGGGGCACGGTGGAATGACGCGTGACACTCCCGTCACAGGAACGTCATGGGAAGAGGAGCAGCGGCATGTCGAACCACACCTACCGGGTCACGGAGATCGTCGGCACCTCACCGGACGGCGTCGACCAGGCCATCCGCAACGGCATCGACCGGGCCTCTCGGACACTGCACAACCTGGACTGGTTCGAGGTGACGCAGGTGCGCGGCCAGCTCGAGGACGGGCAGGTCGCCCACTGGCAGGTGGGGCTCAAGGTGGGCTTCCGTCTCGACGAGTCGGAGTAGTGCTCAGGTCCGCCCTTCGCGCTCCTGCGCCGCCTTCATCTCGGTGGACCGGGTCACCCAGTCGGCCCGCATGACGGTGAAGCCCGCACGCCGGGCGTCCGCGCAGACCAGTTCGTCGTCGTCCACGAGGACGCGGACCTCGCGGGTGCGGGCGAGCCGCCGCAGAATCTCCAGCTTGGTGAACCGGGCGGGCCGCCGGTCGGCGTCCCGCCGCATGTACACGTGCCCCTCGGGCAGCCCTTGGGCGGCGAGCCACTCCAGTGTGTCGCGTCGGCAGCGCTCGGGCCGCCCGGTGAGGTAGACGATCTCGCACTCCCGCGCGCTCTCCCGGGCCAGCGCGATGCCCTCCGGGACGGGCGGGTCCTGCGGCGCCGCTGAGAAGAAGCCGTTCCAGTCCTTCGGCGTGCGTTCCAGGAACCTCTGCCGGTGCGTGGTGTCGGCGAGGGTGTTGTCCAGGTCGAACACGGCCAGCGGAGCCTTGCTTGAATCGTCACTCACGCCGCCCAGCCTAAGCGCATATGAGACAGCCCGCGTGAACAAGCCATGTACGAGGGTCAATTCACCCTCACAGTTGATGGCTCAAGCACAGCACTGACATACTCCGCTCTCAGCCTCGCCACCACCCGTGGCCGGGGCTCGTCGGGGGTCCCCACAAAGAACCCCGAGGCCGTCCGCGTGAACCCGGACAGCACGATATCCGGATTCACGAGCCCCCCCCACAGAGCCCGCACCCCACCGCGCGTCCGGCACCGCTCCACCCTGCCCGAAAACCGGACGCGTCCACCGACCCGACGGGGTCGAGTGCGGGGCACGATGCAGCGAAGAAGGTGCGCCTGTGCCCGAATTTTCACCACGACGGGAAGACACTCCCACATTCCCGCTCCCGCACATCCAGCAAACTCCGCCGTCTCGTATATCCGACCATCCCGAATTTCACTCTCTGCGTCGCGCGCAGCGCCGGTTCGGCATCCGGGCGACAATCCTGTCCGTCGGCGGATTCCTGCTGTATGTACTGCTGTCGAGTTTTGTGCCCGCGGTGATGAACCAGCCGCTGTTCGGCCGCCTCACGCTCGGACTCACCCTCGGTCTCGGGCAGTTCGTCGTCATGGGCGTGACCGCGTGGTGCTACGTCCGGCACATGCGCACCCGGGTCGATCCGCTCGCCCGCGGCCTGAGGTCCCGGCTGTACGAGACCGAGAGCCGCCGCGGCCGTACGGCGGCGCCTCCCCAGGGCGCCGGGCAGCCGCTCCAGCACGGAACGAGGGGGTTCCGCACGTGGTGAGCGCCGCCGCCATCGACGACAGCAGCCTGCAGCTGACGTTCGTCCTGTTCCTGACCGTGGTCGTGATCACCTTGTTCACGGCGCTGCTGACGGCTCCTCAGCGTGACGAGATCAGCGAGTTCTACCTCGGCAACCGCTCCATGTCGCCGCTGCGCAACGGCCTCGCCATGTGCGGCGACTACCTGTCCGCCGCCACTCTGCTGGGCAGCACCGGTCTCGTGGCGCTCACCGGGTACGACGGGCTGATGTACCTCGGCGGCACCACCGTCGCCTGGATGATGGTGCTGCTGCTGATCGCCGAACCCCTGCACCGCACGGGCAGGTTCACGCTGGGTGACACGGTGGCGCTGCGCCTGCCCCGGCAGCAGCGGCCGGTACGGGTCGCGCTCGCGGTCTGCATCCTGGCCATCGCCACGCTCTACCTGGTTGCCCAACTCGTGGGCAGCGTAGCCCTGCTGACCCAGTTCACCGGTGTTCCGAGCGGCACCACCCGCACCCTGTGCGTGGTCGTGATCGGTGTCTTCGTGATCCTTTACGCCTCCCTCGGCGGCATGCCCGGCGCGACGGTCATCCAGATCATCAAGGCCGTGATGCTGGTGGTGGGCGTGCTGTTCACCGCGGGCTGGGTGCTGCACCACTTCGACTGGAACCCCAACCTGCTGCTGGAGAGGGCGTCCGAACGCAGCGGGTCGGGCCTGAGCTTCCTCGAGCCCGGGCTGCGCTACGGCGGCACCGTCAGCAACAAGCTGGACTTCCTCAGTCTCGAACTGGCCATCGTGCTCGGCCTCGCCGCCCTCCCGCACGTGCTGATGCGGCTGCTCACCCCGCGCAACAGCGGCGTACTGCGTTCGTCGGTGCTGTGGGCCGTCGGTCTGGTCGGCGCGGTCTGCTTCGGGGCCGGCATCATGGGGCTCGGCGCCACCGCGCTGCTCGGCCGGGACACCATCGAGAGCACGGACCGCACCGGCAACACCTCCGTGCTGCTGCTCGCCCACGAGCTGGGCGGCAGCGTCCTCACCGCGCTGCTGACCTGTCTGGCGTATCTGACGCTGCTCGCCGTGGCGGTCGGTCTCACCCTGGCCGCGGCCTCCTCCCTCGCGCACGACCTCTACAGCGAGGTGATCCGCAAGGGCCGGGCGAGCGAGACGGAGGAGCTGACCGTCGCCAGGCTGTCCGGGGCCGTCATCGGCGTCCTCGGCATCCTGCTGGCCCTCGTCGCCCGGGGCGCGAACACCGCCACGCTCGCCTTCCTGGCCTTCGCCATCGCGGCGTCGGCGATCCTGCCGACGATCGTCTACACCCTGTTCTGGCGGCGCTTCAGCGCGAAGGGCGCCCTGCTCAGCCTCTACGGCGGGCTGCTCTGCTCCGTCCTGCTGGCCACCTTCTCCCCCGTCGTCTCCTCCGCCCCGGGCTCGTTCTACCCCGAGGCCGACTTCGCCTGGTTCCCGCTCCAGAACCCCGGCATCGTCTCCATCCCCGCGGGCTTCCTGCTGGGCTGGCTCGGCACGGTACTGGACAAGGGGCAGGCCGAAGCGCCTGCCGCCCACGAGGAGTTCGAGGTGCGGATGCTGGTGGGCGCCGACGACTGAGACACCTCCGCAGGACAGCGGCGGCCGGGCACCGGGACACTCATTGCTCATGAGATCCATTTTCATGTAGCGTCCTCGGTGCCCGACCCCCGAGGAGGAGCCCCATGGCTGTCCCGAAGCGGAAGATGTCCCGCAGCAACACCCGTCACCGCCGCGCCCAGTGGAAGGCGGCCACCCCGACGCTGGTCCCCGTCACCGTCGACGGCGTCCGTCACCTCGTCCCGCAGCATCTGGTCAGGGCCTACGAGCGTGGCCTGCTACGCCCCGACGGCTGAGTTCGCCGCCTCGGCGAGGAAGTGCGAGCGGACCCGGCGCAGCCAGGCCTCGACCGGCGCCTCGTCGGGTTCGTCCGGCAGCACCGTGGGGCCTTCGCCGAAGGCGTCCTCGTAGTAGCTGAGCAGGGGCAGGGCGACCGACGGATCCGCGGCGACGCGCTCGCCGAAGGCGTGGTACTCGTCCGGGTCCTCGACGCGGACGGTCAACCGCCCGGTGGTGTAGAGCTCCAGGCCCTGCCCGCACAGCCGCTTGAGGTGCCGGGCGTGCTTCGCGGTCCGCTTGCGGGTGTCGGCGGAGAACGAACCGTCGCCGCGTGCCTCCAGCCGCCGGAACTGCTGGGTGGCGTACCCGAGGTAGGCGTCCCTGACCCGCTTGGCGCACAGGAACGCCGTGCGGATGCCGATGAGCTCGTCGCCGAGCGGGGTGCGCACCTCGTACAGGTCGTCCGGGAGCCACACCAGTTCCATCGCGGTCGGGTTGCCGCCCAGGGACAGCCGGCACCACTTGGCGGCCTCGTGCAGGGTGCGGTCCGGCGCCGTGCTGACGTGCGACTCCTTCGGGCGGCGCAGACCGTGCAGCTCCTCGGTGGGCGCGGCGAACATGCCGAGGCGGTCGATGTCCGAGCCCGGGCGGGCGAGACCGTAGGCGGTCGATCCGACGATGCCGCAGAGCAGGATGTTGGGGACGGTCACGGTCGGCCGCCTTTCGCTTCTGGATACCGGAACATTGTCCTGACGTGCCAGGACGCGGTCACCCGGTTTTCCGGCGGCGGTCCCGCCGCGGCGGCGGAATACCGGCGGCCCCGTCCGGCGTAGAACCTGGTATGGATCCCGTGCGCCTGTCCGTCCTCGACCGCTCCCGCACCCGCGAGGGGCACACCCACTCCGAGGCGCTGCGCGACACCGTGCGGCTGGCACGGGAGCTGGAGCGGCTCGGCTACCACCGGGTCTGGGTCTCCGAGCACCACGGCGTGCCCGGGGTCGCCGGTTCCGCGCCGACCGTGCTGGCCGCCGCCGTCGCGGGCGCGACCCGGACGATCCGGGTCGGGACCGGCGGGGTGATGCTGCCCAACCACCGGCCGCTGGTCGTGGCCGAGCAGTTCGGCGTCCTGGAGTCGCTCTTCCCAGGGCGGATCGACATGGGTCTGGGCCGGTCCGTCGGCTTCACGGACGGGGTGCGCCGGGCCCTGGGCCGCGACAAGGGCGACGCCGGGGACTTCGAAGCCCAGCTCGCGGAGCTGCTCGGCTGGTTCCGGGGCACCTCCCCCACCGGGGTGCACGCCCGCCCCGCCGAGGGCCTGATGGTGCCGCCGTTCGTCCTGGCCATGGGCGAGGGCGCCGCAATCGCCGCCCGCGCGGGCCTGCCCATGGTGATCGGCGACCTCAGGAACCGCGAGAAGATGCGGCGCGGCATCGACCACTACCGCGACCGGTTCCGCCCGTCCGTCTGGGCCCCGGAGCCCTACGTCGTCATCTCGGGCACCATCGCCGTGGCCGGCACCCCCGAAGAGGCCCGGCGGCTGCTGATCCCGGAGGCCTGGTCCATGGCGCACTCCCGCACGCACGGCACCTTCCCCCCGCTGCCGCCCGCCGAGCGCGTGGAGGCACTCACCATGACCGGCAAGGAGCGCGACTTCTACGAGTCCGGCCTGACCGGCCACATCGCCGGCACCAAGGAGCAGGTCGCGCACGAGCTGGAGACGGTGCTGAAGGAGACGGGCGCCCAGGAGGTCCTCGTCACGACCAGCACGTACGACCGCGAGGCGCTGCTGGACTCCTACCGGCGGCTGGCCGCGATCACCTCCGGTTAGAGTCGTCTCCCATGCACGACCGCGACCCCCATGACCCGTTCGTCCGCGTCCGCGGCGCCCGCGAGCACAACCTCCGGGATGTCGACGTCGACATCCCCCCGGACCGGCAGG